>CALVXP010000001.1 GCA_944371525.1 uncultured Bacilli bacterium
AAACTAGCAAGATTAAAAGCTATTTTTCTAAGTAAAGATAAATTTTCAATAGAATTTTCCTTTCTACTTCTAGAATAATCTTCCTTCATGATAACATCTAATCTCCAATGTAATCCACATTCAATATTCCAATGATCTCTTATTGCATACTCTAATTCATCTATATCAATATTATAATCAATAATGTAATAGTTATCTGTTATTGTTATTTCATCTTTTATCATTGTTTGTACTTTTACATATGCTAATGCTTTTACTGTTTTCCATTTCTCTTTATCTTTTATTTCATCTGTATTATATATTAAAAAATATTCTCTTATTTCACCACGACCATGATCTTTTTCTATTGTCTTTTTATATTTTACTATTGGATTACCATACAAATTATTTATTTTATTAAACTGTCTTTTTATATCTCTATTTAACTCTTTTTGATTATTTTTGACTTTTAATACATAATGTCCTTGTTTGCTTACAATCTTATTAACTATTTCTTCTTGGGTTCCGATTGCATCTATTGTAACTATTGATTCTTTTATATCTATTAGTTCTAATAAATCAGGAATTGCTTTTATTTCATTTGATTTATCATCTACTTTTACTTGCCCTATAGATATTCCTATTTCTCCTATAAATGCTGATACTATATATGGTATATTTCCTCCATTTATTTTATCTGTTGCTCCTCTTATCGCTTTTCCATCTATACTTATACATTTTCCTGTTTTTTCTTCTACTACTTCTTTTACCCACTCTATAAATATTTCCATAAACTTTTTTGTATCTATTTTTGCAAATACATCAGATAAACAGTCGTGTGACGGAGTCCCATTTTCTAGTCCTAGTAATTCTTTAAAATAATCTTCTTTTAATTTCATAAAATCTGCTATATTTGTATAATCAGTTAATCCACATAAAATACCATATATTGTCATAATTAATATATCTATTAACTTATATTTTTTACCTCTTATATCTCTTGGATCTTCTAATACCTCAAATCTACTAAATAATGTCATAACTAACCAACTCCATTTTAGTTAATTATACATTATATTTTATAGAGTTCCAACTACTTTACACCACTTATGTACAATTTTTAAGCGATTGCCTTACAAATTAAGTATACTAAAAAACATTAGCAAATTTTGTCAAAAAAAGACTAAAACGCTAAATTGTTTTAGTCAAAATCATATTACTTTATCCTTCATATGACATTATTATTATATTAATTATTTTAAATATTATACCTCTTTTTGATTACTTTCTTCATTATTTTTAGGAAGTGTATCATCTAATGATTTTAAATCCATATTTATTACATTTTGTTTTTTCAACATTTCGTATAATGAAGGCGCACCAATAAAGGAAAATAAACTAATCCATATAGAATCTTCTATTGTTTCATTATAAAAAGTTATTGAAAAAGATATTCCTATTACAAATGAAAATATTAAATTCAATAAGAATATATGACAATCTTTTTGCACACAACTTAATGTTTTAAATTTTTGAATCAAAGCCATTACAATAATACTTACAGTAGTCGCGTGCATTAAACAATTTATCATTTCAGTAGTAATGAGTGTATCCATATTGATGCCTCCTTACTATTATATATGCATGCTTTATACATACTGTAATTATTTTTAACTATTTTCAGAAATTTCTAATTTTTTATAATAATTATATCTATTAATTGCCCATTGTTTTTGATTTTCTAAAATCATATCAGCTTCACTAGGATTTACTTTCTTTAAGTTAGCATATCTATTTTCTGTCATTAAAAATTCATTATATTTATTAAAATCAACATTTTTACTATTTAAGATAAATTTATTATCAACAGGGCTATATCTAAATGTTAAAAAGTATCCACATTCACTCGCTAATTTAGCATTATCTAAACTATGTTCCATACCTAATTTTATTCCATGTTCAATACAAGGAGAATATGCAATAATAATTGATGGACCATTATAATCATTTGCTTCTTTTAATACTCTTAAATAGTGTTCTGGATCATACCCCATATTAACTGACGCTACATATACATGTGGATAACACATAGCAATTTTTGCTAAATCTTTTTTATAATTATTTTTTCCATGAGATGTAAATGATGCAATTGAACCCATATTACTAGATTTTGATGATTGCCCACCAGTATTAGAATATACTTCGGTATCAAGTACTAATATATTTATATTATCATTTTTCGATAACACATGATCAAGTCCGCCATATCCAATATCATAAGCAAATCCATCACCACCAATAATCCATACTGTATTTTTTATAATATCACTCTTGTACTCTTTTAAAAATGGATGCTTATCATAATCTATTTCATCTCTTACTTTAGTAGTTATTTCATTATTATCCATATTATCTAACCATAATTTAAATAACTCCTCGTCTTTGTATTGTTCCATATAATTTTTAATTTTTTCTCTTTTTATATTTATTCCATTTAAAATGCCTAATCCATATTCAGCATTATCTTCAAATAATGAACTAGCCCATGCTGTTTTATAAGGCATACTTGGAACTGATGAACCATATATTGAAGAGCATCCTGTTGCATTAGCAATTACTAAATTATCATGAAATATTTGAGTTAGATTTTTTAGATATGCTGTTTCACCACATCCTGCACAAGCACCACTAAATTCAAAATTTGGCATAATAAATCCTGTATTTTTTACATTTAATATTTTAGGCTTATATTCATCATTTAAGTTATTTTTTAATAAATAATTAAATGTATCTTCGCTATTATCATGATTATTTTTAACCATTGTTAAGGCTTTTTTACCATTTTTAGATGGACATACATTAGCACATACTCCACATCCTGTACAATCTTTATAAGATATTCCTAATACATATTTTTTATCTTTTGGAAATAATGACTCTATTCCTTCTACTTTATCATCATCTTTATTTAATAAAAACGGTCTAATAACTCCATGCGGACAAGCACTTACACATTTATTACATTGAATACAGTTTTCACTATTCCAACACGGAAGATTTTCTGCGATATCTCTTTTTTCATACTGTGTTGTTCCACCTTCAAATATTCCATCTTTCTTATCTAAAAAGACACTTACAGGAAGACTGTCACCTTTTAACATATTTATAGTTTCATTAAAGTCTAATTTTTTTTCTTTATCCACAGTTATGTTGATAAATTCTTTATCTATTTCTACTTTCTCTAATTTTTCTAAAGCAATATCCACAACTTTGTTGTTAATTTCTACAATATTATCTCCCTTACTAGCAAATCTTTTTTTATTACTTAATTTTATTAATTCTAATACTTTGTCAATATCTATTATATTAATTATTTTAAATATAACTATTTCCATACAAGTACTAATTTTATTTTTAAGTCCAAGTTCATTTACTATTTTATAAGCATCTATTATATATAAATTAATATTTTTCTTTGCAAGTAATTTTTTTACTTTATTGGGAAGTGTTTTTAAAAGTTTTTCTTTATCTAAGTTTGTATTTAATATAAGTGTACCATTATCTTTAATTTTATCTAAGATATCATATTTATAAATATAACTATCTTTACTAATAACTATTAAAGATGGATTATCCACATAATATGGTGAACTTATTTTTTTATTACTTATTCTAATATGGCTTCTAGTTACACCACCACTTTTTTTAGAATCATATTGGAAATATCCTTGGACATAATTATCAGTATTGTCTCCAATTATCTTTAGTATATCTTTTGATGTTGAAACCATGCCATCAGAACCATATCCGTATATTAAAAACTCAGTCATATCATTTGGAATAGTAAAACTATCGTCTATTTTTAAACTTAAGTTAGTAACATCATCAGTAATTCCTATTGTAAAGTTATTTTTTCTATTTTTACTTTTTAAATTATCAAAAACACTTTTTATCATACTAGGAGTAGTATTTTTAGAAGACAATCCATAACGACCTCCTATTATATTAATTTTAGTACCAATAAGTGCTGATACAACATCTAAATATAATGGTTCGCCATAACTTCCATGTTCTTTAGTCCTATCTAATACCGCTATATTCTTAACTGTTTTAGGGATTATTTTCTTTAAATAATCTTTATTAAATGGTCTATATAAGTGTACTTCTATAAGTCCATACTTGTTTCCTAATTTATTTAAATAATTTATTGTTTCTTTAATAGTTTCGCATATTGAACCCATTGCAATTATAATATTATTAGGTTTATCACAACCATAATAATTAAATGGTTTATAATTTGTACCTGCTAAATCATTAATTTTATCCATATATTCTAGCACATTATTAAATGCATTTATGTAATCAGTATTTCTACTTTCCATATGTTGAAAATAAATATCATCATTTTCAGCAGCTCCTCTTGTAGTAGGATTATTAGGATTCATACTTTTATTTTTAAATTTTTGTAATGACTCATTATCTATTAATTTTCCTACTTTTTCCATATCTAATAATTTTATTTTGTTGATTTCATGACTTGTTCTAAATCCATCCATAAAATTAATAAATGGAAGTGAAGATTTAATTGCAGATAAATGTGCTATCATTGCCATGTGATATGCTGATTCTACTGATGAAGATGATAAAATACATACTCCAGTTTGTCTTGTTGCATACACATCTTGGTGGTCTCCAAAAATACTAAGAGCATGAGTAGACAAACTACGAGCTGACACATGTATTACTCCTGGAAGCATTTCTCCTGCTAATTTATATAATGATGGTATCATCAATAATAAACCTTGACTCGCAGTAAATGTCGTAGATAGTACCCCAGATTGAAGTGCACCGTGTATTAATGAAACAGCGCCTGCTTCTGATTGCATTTCTACTACTTTTACTTTATTATTCCAGAAATTTAATTCTCCACTATTTGATATAACATCAACATTCTCTGCCATTGGAGATGCTGGTGTAATGGGATATATTCCACATAATTCACTGAATTTATAAGCAACACTACTTACTGCAGTATTTCCATCCATTGTTTTATATTTATTCATTTAATCACCTTTTTCTATATTTAATTATATAGCAAAGCATTCTTTTTTACAACAAAAAAGGATTAACTATTTACAAGTTAAGCCTTGGTCTTCTAATGATTTTTTTAATGTATCATAATTTCTATTTAAATTAAATTTATTTAAATCATCATCTTCAATTTTTGTAAAGTCTATTTCATAAGTTACTTTGTATTTATTTTTTTGATTATCATCGACAATACCTTTAAATCCTTCAATTTCACCATATTCATTTAATCTATTAGTGTACATTGTTCTAATGCCTGCTAAATCTAGTATAGCATCAGTTGCACCATCAATAGCATCTCCTACTTTTCCATCGACAATACCATCTTTTTTAGTATCATCATCTTCAGTAGTACCATCAGTACCTGTTCCCACTCCATCTTCTGTATTGTCAACTACTTCACTATATTCATATACTATTTTTGTAAACTTTACATCATTATCTGTATATGTAATATCATATGAGGTTTTAGTAGTTAAATTTCCTGATGTAGTAGTAGATTCACAATATAATTTATCTTCCATTGGCGATGTAGTACATCCACTTGCTATTAACGCTGCTACTAATAACACTATTATTTTTTTCATTTTTTTACCTCCAATCTATTAATATTATTAACATTATTTTACTTTTTAATATGCCAATTTTTTACATAATTTGATAAAAAAATTATTTTATGATAATATTTAATTAAGGATGTGATATTATGTCAAAATACGAAAAAGCAAATAAAAATTTTGAAAAAATTAATGTAAATGATGTTTTAGTCGATGGCGAAACAATTATATGGAATGGTAAACCTAAAAAATCTGCTTATATAATTAATAAATTTTTTACAATGTTACCTTTTGCCATAATTTGGTTAATGTTTGACAGTATTTTTATTATCAGTTTTATTACTTCAGGAAATTTTATGGAAATGATTTGGTTTATAATTCCATTTTTTGCATTACACTTAATGCCTGTATGGATATGGTTAAGTAATGTACTTACTGCCAAAAAAAATTGGGAAAATACTGAATATTATGTTACTGATAAAAGAATTATTATTGAATCAGGATTTATTGGTATGAACTACCAAACTATATATTATAAAGATATAAAAAATGTTCATTTAAGAATTGGTGTTATCGATAAATTACTTAAAGTTGGAGATGTTTATTTTGATATTAATCAAAATAAAACACAATTTTTTTTAGATTTAGAAAATCCTTATGAACTATATACAAAACTTCAAAAGATAG
The DNA here is from genome assembly GCA_944371525.1 of uncultured Bacilli bacterium. Taxonomy (GTDB): domain Bacteria; phylum Bacillota_I; class Bacilli_A; order RF39; family UBA660; genus CALVVX01. The sequence goes on from CALVXP010000001.1 coordinate 6,312, forward strand.
TTTTAGATATTCAAACAGATATTGAATTTCCAAATAATTTAAGACCTAACGAAAACAATGGATATAATACTAAATATATACCAAAAGAAAAGTAGCTTTAACCGCTACTTTTTATCATTAAAAATCACAATTTCCTGGAGTTCTAGGATAAGGAATTACATCTCTTATATTATCTACTCCTGTTAAATAAATTAATAATCTTTCAAATCCCATACCAAATCCTGAGTGTACACATGTACCAAATTTTCTTAAATTAATATACCAATCTAGTTCTTCTTTATTCATATTTAACTCGTCCATACGATTAATTAATTTTTCGTATGATTCTTCTCTTTGAGAACCTCCCATAAGTTCTCCAGCACCAGGAACTTCTAAGTCAACTGCTGCTACTGTTTTTCCATCTGGATTTGCTTTCATATAAAATGCTTTTATATCTTTAGGCCAATTTTTAATAAATACTGGTCCATTAAAATATTCTGTAATATATTTTTCATGTTCTTTTGCTATATCTTCACCATATTCTGGAGCAAATTCCCATTTTACTTTAGCTTCTTTTAATATTTTAATAACTTCTTCATGATCTATTCTAGTAAATTTGCTATTTACTAATTTTGTTAATTTATCAATAAGTCCATTTTCAACAAATTTATCTAAAAATTCTAATTCAGTTTTAGCCTTATCTAATACATATGAAACAATATACTTTAGCATGTCTTCTTCAATATCCATAAGTTCTTCTAAATCACAAAAAGCTATTTCTGGCTCAATCATCCAAAATTCTGAAGCATGTGTTTTAGTATTAGAATTTTCCGCTCTAAAAGTTGGTCCAAAAGTATATACTTTTTTAAATGCCATAGCAAATGTTTCAGCTTCTAATTGACCTGTTACTGTTAATCCTACTTTTTTACCAAAGAAATCTCTTTTATAATCAATATTACCCTCTTTATCTAATGGCAACTTATTTAAATCTAAAGTAGTTATATTAAACATTTCCCCAGCACCTTCACCGTCATTTGCAGTTATTAATGGTGTATGTACATAAACATATCCTCTTTCTTGAAAATAAGTATGAATTGCATGTGCTGCTAAACTGCGTATTCTAAATACCGCTTGAAAAAGTGCTGCTCTTGGTCTTAAGTATCCTATTTCTCTAAAAAACTCTCTTGTATGTCTTTTAGGTTGCAATGGATAATCTTCTGGACAATCTCCCAATAATTCAATTTTAGTTGCACTTACTTCAAATTCTTGTCCTTTTGCTGGAGACTCTATTACTTTACCAACTACTTTAATAGAAGTACCAATATGATATTTAGTAACCTCTTCATAATTATCTAATTTTGCATCATAAACAACTTGAATACTTTTAAAACAAGTACCATCATAGAAATCTATAAATCCAAAATCTTTTTGTTTTCTATGATTTCTAATCCAACCGCTTAGCTCAACTTCTTTTCCTATATAGTCTTCTTCATATAATTTTTTAATATCTAACATAATAATCAACCTTTCATTTATGTATTATATCAAAAAGAAAAAAAATATGCAATTAATATTACTAAATATAATAATATTGCATATTAAACAAACTTATCTTAATTTTTTATTAATTAAATTAATAGAACGTTTTATATCTTTTAACATACTATCATAAAGTGCTGGATAATGTCTTATTTCTTGTATTAATTCAATATCATCGCTTGAAATAGAGCCAACATATTCTTTTGTATCTTCAAATACTATTGGTACTTCTCTTCCGAGCAAATAATCCGTAGTAGTTCCAAAAGTATCAGCGAGTAATGCAAATGTTTCTAAGCTTGGTGTCCTTGTTCCATTTTCATATCCACATATAGAAACCTTAGTAACACCAATTATATCTCCTAATTCCTGTTGCGATAATCCTTTTTCAATTCTCATGTCTCTAATTCTTTTTCCAATTAACATATAATTCCCTCTTTCTTTATTACCCTAGTTATCACTCCGTTAATAATATTTTAGTATATAAAAATATCTTTTTTATTAATATTAACTAAATAGTAATGGTTAGATAAGTTTTTTTAATTTAGTCAAGTTTTTTTGAACATTTTTTAATATTTGGCGATTAAAAAGTGCCCATTTTTTATGAAATTATACGATTATTCCTTATTGCTTGACGATAAGAATGTAACCCTTTCTGCTACAATCTCTGTTTTTTTCTTTTTAGTACCATCTTCTTTTTCTACTATTCTAGATTGAACTCTTCCTTTTACGCCAATCATGTCTCCTGTTTTGCAATACTCAGCAGTATTTTCTGCTACTCCAGTCCACAATACACATTCTAAAAAATCTGTATCATATTGACCATCTTGATTTTTGTAATTTCTAGGGACTGCCAAAGTAATTACCGAAGTTTTTCTTCCATTATCAGTAATTCTTAACTCGGGCGTCTTTACCAATCTTCCCACTAACACTATCTGATTAAGCATATTTTCCTCCTTTCGAAGGGAAGTCTATCACTTAATCAAATAATTGTAAAAATTTTTTTTACTACTTTTAAATAAAAAATTTTAAAATTTAAACTTAAATAATTAAATTTTTATATCATTATTTTTATTATTATATTTTAAAATTTTATTATTTCCCAAATTAATTCTATATTATCTTTTATTAATTTATTAACACTACAAGCAATTTATTTTCTTTTTTTTACATATATATATTATATTAATTAAATGTTAATATCAAAAATTACTAAATACACATTTTTTATTTTAGCATATTTTCTTTAATTGTTTTAACAATAGCCTCAGCAATACTATCTTGTTTATTTTGAATAACTTCAAAATCACTACTATTTGTTATATAACCAAGTTCTAACACATATGATTCCGATCCTCTATTACTATTATAATATGGATTTACCCCTACTTTTTCAGGATTACTATCATCTATATATGCACCTGTAACTATTCCTCCTGTTTCTCTAATCATATAATAATAATTTGAATTAGTAGTTATATTATAAGGTTCATAGTCTTTTTCTTCATATCCCGCTAATGAATTAGCTATTTCTGTTTCAGAAAAGCTATGACTATATACTCCGTTATATAATTTGTATGTTTTCTGATTTGAATATTCAATTCCAGTCATTGATGTAATATTTTCCGCTAACGCTTTTGCAAAATCATAGTTTATATTAGCAGGGCTATAAATTTCAAGCCCATTTACAGATGATACACTATTACTGTTAAAATGAATAGAAAACAAATATTTGGAATATACTTCTGAAGATATAACGGCTCTTCCACCATCATTATATTCGTCCATAACTTCATTTTGTGATAATTCTCCTCTTGTAAGAATTACATTATATCCTTCTTCTTCTAACTTTTCTTGAATTAATTTAGATAAAGAATAAGTAAAATCTCTTTCACTATATCCAAATGCTTCTGCACCACCATCCATACCACCGTGCCCTGGATCTAGTACTATATCAGCAACTTTTTTGCTGTCTTTCTTTTCATTTACATTAAGCATCATTGTCTTATAATCATTATCACTATTAATTAAAATTTTATTATTAACACTACTAAATGTATAATATTCTATATCTGGATATTCTGTTTTATTATCTAACACATAGTATTTTTCAATTTTATTTTCTGGGTCTTCTTTATTTTCATATATAGCTTTAATAAACATATAATAGTCGCCTCTTGCTATATCCTCTAAATATAATCCATTATTTACTTCATCACTTAAATTAAAAGTTAATAAATTACCATCATCCTCATAATTTATTTCAATATTTTTAAATTCACCATTATATAGAGTTAAATATATTTCTTCAAAATTACTATCACCTATATTTAAACTACCTTCCATATTTAAGTGCGTTCCATAAACATAATATTTTGTTACATTAACTTTTTCTTCTTCCGTTTCCAAAACAGGTATTCCTTTTTCGCTAAAAAAGTATTTATAGCCAAAGTATCCTCCTACTGCTATAATTGCAATAACTATAATAAGTATTATTTTTTTCATATATACACCTCCAATTATATATATTTATTTGACTACATTATATCATAAATAAAAAAAAAGAAAAGAGTTATAACACTTTTCGACATTTATTTACATGGATTTCTCTAATATTTCTTTAATTTTTCTAGATGCCAATGTTGCACATATTTTCCTAGATGGTTGCTTACTTATATCATCAAAAGCTAACAGTTCGTTTAAAACATTTACATCATAATCTAATCCTTCTACCATTTTTTCATAATTGTTAATTATATATAAAGCATCATTTATATTCTTGTTAATTAAATTTTTTATTAAAGTCACTGTAGAAGATATTGCAATTACACATGCTTCACCATTAAATTTTATATCTTCAATTATATTATTATTAATTTTTATATATATATTAATATTATCAATACATGAAGCATTTCTACTATTTACTTTAATATAATCATTATCATCAACATCTTTTCTATTAGTATTATCTTGATAATTGCTTAATATAATATTTCTTCTTTCATTATTATCCATATATTACTCCTATAAAATTTCATTATATATATTTTTACTATTTTTTAATACATTAATTAACAAATCAATTTCCTCTTTTGTATTATAAAAACTTAAACTTATTCTACAAGTATTGTTTACTTTTAGTGCATCACTTAAAATCTTAGCACAATGATTTCCTGCTCTTACACATATATTATATTTATCTAAGTATATTGCTGTATCTTGAGCAAAAACATTTTTTATATTAAATGCAATAGAACCTGAATCTACATTATAATTATATACTTCTACAAAATCTAATTCTTTTAACCTATCAATTAAATATTTTCTTAAATTTTTTTCGTATAATTCTATTTTTTCTATTCCAACATTATTAATATAATCTATTGCACTAGAAAGTCCAATAACACCTTCAATATTAGGTGTTCCTGCTTCAAATCTAGTAGGAATTTCTCTTAATTCAATATATCCATCTTTGGTAAATATTGCATTCATACCACCTCCATAATTAATCGGAGACATTTCTTCTAACAAATCATATTTACCATACAATACACCAATACCCGTTGGACCATACATTTTATGTCCAGAAAACACTAAAAAATCAATATCCATCTTTTGAACATCTACCTTTGTATGTGCTATACTTTGAGCAGCATCTACTACAAATAATATATTATTTTTATGGGCAAGTTTAGATATTTCTTCTATTGGTCTTACATCACCTACTACATTTGTAATGTGAGCAAGTGATATTACTTTTGTATTATTAGTAATTGCTTTTTTTACATTATCAATAGTTACTTTGTAATCGTTATCTAGTTCAATATATTTAACCTTAATTCCTATTTCTTTTTGTAAAACAAACCATGGTAATATATTTGATGCATGTTCACTTACTGTTATTAATACCTCATCATCTTTTTTTAATTTATTTTTAAAGTATCCAAATACTATATAATTTAATGATTGAGTAGCACCTGAAGTAAATACTATTTCACTATTTTCTTTGGCATTAATAAATTTTTTTATTTTATTTCTTGTTTCTTCATATTTATTATCAACAACTAAACTAGTTTTATAGTCTCCTCTATGCGCATTAGCAGTATAATTATCATAATAGTCAACAATTGCTTCTTTTACACAATTAGGTTTTAATGTAGTTGCGCCGTTATCAAAATATACAATGTTATTTTTTAACATATTAAAATCTTCTCTATTCACACTACCACCTCCAGCTATAATATTTTATTCACATTACATATTATCATAAATTATATTAATCTATTTATAACCAATTTCTGTGGTTATTCTATCATATTTTATTTTTTTTGTAAAGTTTGTATAAAAATTAAAAAAGCAATACATAATATAATAGATATTTGAAAGTATTCACAAAAAAACATTTAATGTTTTTTCTTTTTTTGTTATAATAAACTTGGAGGTTAGATAATATGGATTGTGTATTTTGCAAAATTAACAAAGGAGATATTCCATCATATACAATATATGAAGATGATATAGTAAGAGTATTTTTAGATATAAACCCTAAACATAATGGTCACACTTTAATTATTCCAAAAAATCATTATAAGGATATTGAAGACATTGATATGGAAACATTATCACACATTATGGAAATTGCAAAAAAAATATACAAATTATTAAACAATAAATTAAATCCTGATGGAATAGTTCTTACTCAAAACAATGGTATAGCTCAAGATGTAAAACACTATCATTTACATTTAGTACCCGTTTATAAAAACGAAATAGCATTATCTGTTGAAGAAATATATAATAAACTAAAATAATAAAAACTCGGTAAACCGAGTTTTTATTAATCACAACTTTTAATATCACTAACTACTTCAATAGTTTCTTTATAATTTATTTGTGTAAAAGTATTATTTCCAATATATTTTATTTGAAAAATCCCACTTACTATTTCACTATCATCAATATTTTGTTCACACATGTCTACAACGCCTGTTTTTGTAATATAAGTGTTAGATGCACCTTGCGTATGTTTAGTTCCCTCAAATTCAATAGTTCCATTTTTATCAATTTTGAAACTATCATCATAAAACGCAAATATACGTCCTTTATTATCAGCGAAATAATCAATAGTATATATAACATTTCCATCTAAATCATAAAAATCAAGCCATCTCGATAAACCATTTTGATTCAAAACAACAATAATATCATTAACAATTGAAATTTGAATATATTCCCAAAGATTTTCATTTGATGGAACAGAAATAACATTATTATCATTTATTTTTATTAATTTGTTACTAACATTAAATTTATATGAATTATTATCTATATTAATTGTATCTTCACAATCATCTTGGCATTCTTTACTTGTATTAAATGTTAAAGTTTCGAAACTAACTTCTTCGTTATTATTGCTATAATTAAAACTTTTGTTATTAAAAATAAATATTATTAGTATAAAAATTGTAATTATAAATATAACATTTAAAATAATTAAAATTTTATTTTTCAAAATAATCACCTCACGCTGTTAGTATAACATTTTATTTAATTTTTTTCAATATAAAATTAAAACCAGATATTTTACTATCTGGAATAATTTTTATTTATAATCTTTTATATATTCTTCATATTTTTCTTTCATTACAGTATCAGAGAATTCCAATCCTGCCTCTTCTCTCATTTTAACTAATGTCTTATTATATAAATTTTCATCACTAGCATCTAGTTCATCACATAATTCTTCAATAATTGCATCTCTTACATCATCCAAACTTGGTTTTTCTTTTTGATCTGTACGATAAATTACATGATATCCATAACTTGTCTTAACAGGTTCCTTAGTGTAACTATTTTCACCTAACTTCTCTAACGCTTCTAAGAAAGAAGACTCTAAATTTGCATTAAATGCAACATATTTTAGATTTTCATAAGTTACAGAATCTTTATATTCTTCTTTTACATCTTCAAAACTTTTTCCTTCATTTAATTTACCAATGATTTCTTCTGCTAATGCTTTTGCATCTTCATCACTCATGTCATCGTCCACAGTTACTAATAAATGTTGAGTGTTTATATCTCCATAAACTTCTTCATCATAATATTTTTGAATTTGTTCATCAGTAATTTGACTCTTTAAATAATCATCATAATAAAGTTTTCTTCTATAATCTAATTTTAAAATTTCTAAAAATTGATCTTTACTTTCAAATCCATTTTGTGCTAAAAAAGTAGCTTCATCCATTCCATAATATTGCTCATACATATCAAAATAACTTTGTGCTGTTTTTTCTACTTCTTCTTTCATTTCGTCGTCTTCTTTATATTTTTCATCCAAAATTGCTTTATCAATGTACTCAATTAAATAAGATATACTGTAATCTTTCTTCATTTCTTCATATAAGAAATCTGCAGTTATTGTTTCTCCATTAACCTTTAAAATTGGTTGCGTCCCGTCAGAAAGTGTTGCGATTCTATCCGGCCATATAATTACAGTTATTAAAGCTACTACTAACGCTCCACCTATAAAAGAATAAATTAAATTTCTATTTTTATCTATTTTTTCTAACCCTTTTTTAAACTTATCTTTGGTATTTTTAGTTTCTATTTTTGTATTAACTTTTACACTATCTTTTTTCATAATAACAATCCTTTCTTTTAATACAATATATATAATAACAAAAATAGAAAAAAAAAACAAGAAATTTTTTAAAATATATCAAATTAATATATTTTTACACATTTACCATTGTAATATAATGTTCATGTTAAAATTTCTTTTAATTATTCTTTTTTACAAAAATATTCACACTTTTTACTTTTTTCCCATACAATAATGTGAAAAGACAAAAAAGGAGGAATGAATTATGGGAAATCACGGATCTTCTGCTGCTATTGTTTTAGTTTTATTTATTTTATTAATAATTGTCCTTGGAGCATGGATATAATCCCAATTAGAATAGGAGGTGTTTAAATATGTCTAATAATTGTTGTTCAACTAATTCTTGTGGTTGCAATAGTGGAAACGGATTCTTAATCATAATTGTATTATACATTTTACTTGCAATCATCTTAGGTTCTTGCTTATTTTAAAAACTATCAATAAGATAGTTTTTTCATTTCACTTTATTTAATAATTTTGTTAAGTCATATAATTTACTAAGTTTGCTATTCCACTTACTATTTATTTCACTTAATAATATTTCTTTTATATTATTTCTATTCTCTTCTCTTTCAAAATAATCATAATAAATATATTTAAGTGTCAATTCATCATCTAAAGAAGTTATATAATCTTTTATAAACTTTTGTTTTTCTTTTACAATTCTACTAATATTATTACTTTTTTGTTTTTCGTTTTTAACAAACTCTATCTTTACTTCTTTTATATTTTCGCTTTCATCAATTACTTCTTCTTCTTCGTCAAAAAGCATACTACTTCTTTTTATTAGATATCCATTATTATTAAACATTACCCCAAATGCTGACATTCCATTTGTTATTAAACATATTATGTTTCCTTCTATTTTTTCATTGTATAATGAAAAATTCTTTTTTAAGGAATCTATAGTTTCCATTGATACTTGTACTTTATTATTTCTAAGAGATACATATGTATTTTCATCTACTTTTAAAACTGGTATTTTTCTTACATTAATTACATTATCATTGTTTTTCCACTCATAAAAATCATAAAATTCTTCATTAAAATTTAAAATAATATCATAAATATAATTCATATTTTCTATCTCCTTTATTTATTAATGTTAACACTATAATTATTATACCTATTATAACTAAATATAATAAATTACTCTTAATTATAAAGTTTACATATTCATAAAAATTATACCCAATTGTAAGTAAATTTAAATATAAAATTATATTAGAAAGTCCAACAACAACAAACCAGAATCCTATTAAAAACAAAAAAATATGTGTCATACTATACCTCTACTAAATATTATGTAAATAGGTATAATATAGCACACATATTTATTCTATATAATCTTTATCTTTTATATCAACACTGCTAATTGATTCAAATCTTTTAGATATTTTATCAGTAGTTATATGAATATTTTCTACATCTTTATTTACCGTTTCTATGCTTCTAGATAATTTATCCCATCTTTCTTTATACCTTGAAAATTCCAATCCAAGTTTATTTAATTCTTCGTGAATAATTGATGTATATTTATCTCTTTCCATATTTTTAAGAAGCACTTGAATTACAGTTAATGTTGACATTAAAGTAGTAGGCGAAGTAATCCATACTCTTTTTTTATTTGCGTAATCAATTATATCCATATGATATGCATTAATTTCTGCAAAAATTGCTTCTGCTGGTAAAAACATAATTGCTTGATTACTAGTAACACCTGGAATTATATATTTCATACTAATTGCATCTATATGTTTTTTAACATCTGCTTTAAATTGTTTTTCATAATTTGCTCTTTCTACTGGAGATATATTTTTATCAACCATTCTTTGATATGCTTCTAAGGGGAACTTAGAATCTATTGCTACTGTTCCTAAAGGTTCTGGAGCAAATAATACTGCATCTGCAATATATTTATTAGGGAATGTATATTGAAGCTGATATATTCTATCATTTTTTTCTCCAAATATATTAGATAATATATGTTTTAGATTAACTTCTCCAAAAATACCTCTACTCTTTTTATCTGTTAAAACACTTTGTAAAGATACTATATCTCCTGACAAAGTTTCTATTTTCTTTTGAGCTTCATCTATCTTTGATAATCTTTCTAATACTGATGTAAATGTTTTATTAGTCTTAGTAAAGTTTTCATCCAATCTTTCATTTACTTTATCATTTATCATTGTTAATTTATTTTCTATTTTTTCATTTAATTTTTCAAAATCATTATTCATATTTTGCATCAAAGACATCCTAAATTCTGATAATTCTTTTATTGTAGTAGTTTCTAATTTACCTAATCTTTCAGTTATATTAGATTCATTTACATTCTTTATTATTGATATTATTACTAAAACTATAATTATAACTATTCCAATTATTATTATATAATCCATAAACTCACTTCCTATTTCTTATGTAATTATATAATATATAAATCATTTTAGTCAATAGAAAAGAGTGATTTTACAAACATTTGTTTTATTCACTGTATCCTTCATAACCACCGATTATATTTTTCGTTTTATATCCAAAAGAGTTTAATCTTTTACTTATTTCCGCGCTTTGTTTTCCATAATCACAATATAAATAATAAGTATTATTTTTATTTAAATAATGTGAAAAATTACTTAACAAATTATAGTATGGTATATTTGTTGCATTAGGTATATGTCCTAAACAATATGAATAATTATCACGAATGTCTACTATTACTGGATTATTTAATTTTAATACTTCTTCAAAAGTAACGCCCTCCATATAATCACCTCATTATATTTTATAAATATACTAATATAATGAAAGTGCAATAAACTAAAAAAAAGAATCCATTATGAATTCTTTTATTTTGTATATGGTATAAATGCCATAAATCTTGCTAATTTAACTTGTTTAGCAACTTCTCTTTGATGCTTAGCACAAGTTCCAGTAAATCTTCTAGGTAAAATTTTACCACTATCATTTATATATTTACTAATAATAGTAACATCTTTATAGTTTACTGGTTTTCCAGCACACATATGACATATTTTTTTTCTTTTTTTATTACGAAATTCTGCCATTTTTATTTCCTCCTTTTAGAAAGGTAAATCATTATCACTTATTTGAATAGAATCTCCAAAGCTTTCAAATGGATCTTTATCTACTTCAACAGTTTCCATAGCAGGACCACTAGGTTCACTACTTACATTATCAAATGGATTAGTATTTGGAACATAATCTTGACTAGGTGTTGAAGATTTAGAATCTAAGAATTGAACACTTTGAGCTATTACTTCAGTTACATATACTTTTTTACCTTCTGTATTATCATAACTTCTTGTTTGAATTCTTCCTTCTACTGAAACTTGACTTCCTTTATGAACATATTTAGCCACATTTTCAGCACTTTTATCCCAAACAACTACATTTATAAAGTCAGCTTCTCTTTGACCATCTTGACTAGAAAATGGTCTATTTATAGCTACTGTTATTTGACATACTGCTCTTCCTGTCGTTGTATGTCTAAGTTCTGGGTCTCTTGTTAATCTTCCTACTAACATTGCTTTATTCATTATTACAACTCCTATTTATCAAGATTAAGAATTAAATGTCTAATAACATTTTCATCAATTCTAGCAACACGATCAAATTCTTTTACAGAAGCATCATCACTAGTTTCAATGTTGTATAAGTAGTAGAATCCAGATTTACATTTTTTAATTTCATAAGCTAATTCTTTTTGTCCTAATTCTTTAGATAAAGTAATTGTAGCTTTGTTTCCTGTTAATGCTTTTTCAAGTCCTTGTACAGTTTCTTTTCTAGCATTTTCGTCAATGTCTGGTCTTACTATGAACATAATTTCATATTTATTCATATTTACACCTCCTTTTGGTCTATGGCCTTATTCAGGCAAGGAGCTTTCGCTCTATGTGGTATTATAGCAAAAAAAGAGTTTAATGTAAAGAAAAATCTAAACATTAAATCTAAAATGACATATATCACCATCTTGCATTACATAATCTTTACCTTCAAGACGCATTTTACCACTTTCTTTAACCTTCAATTCACTTCCACATTCCACTAAATCATCATAACTCATAACTTCTGCTCTTATAAATCCTTTTTCAAAATCAGAGTGAATTATACCAGCACATGCAGGAGCTTTCATTCCTTTTTTAAATGTCCATGCTTTTACTTCATCGGCTCCTACTGTAAAATATGTTGCAAGTCCTAATAATATATATGTTTTTTTAATTAATTGATCTAATCCACTTTCTTTTATACCTAATTCTTCTAAAAATATAGTTCTTTCATCATCATCTAGTTCAGCTAATTCACTTTCAATCTTTGCACATATCATAACAACTTCACTTTTTTCTTTACTAGCATATTCTCGAACCATATCTACATATTTATTACCACCGTTATGCAAATCTAATTCACTTACATTAGTTACATATATAATAGGCTTCGCTGTAATCAAATTAAATGATGATATCATTTTTAATTCTTCTTCATCAAAATCTAATTTTCTAGCAGGTATATTTTTTTCTAAATTAGCTTTTATTCTTTCCATTAATTCTAATTCTTTTAAATCATCTTTATTTTTAGTAGTTTTAGCTTTCTTCTCTATTTTAGTTATTCTACCCGCTACTATTTCCAAGTCAGACATAATAAGCTCTATATTTATAACTTCAATATCTCTAATTGGATCAACATTTCCATCTACATGAATTACATTTTCATCATCAAAACATCTTACTACTTCTACAATAGCATCTACTTCTCTTATATGTGATAAAAATTTGTTACCAAGACCTTCACCAGTAGAGGCTCCTTTAACAAGTCCTGCTATATCTGTAAATTCATAAGTAGTAGGTATTACTCTTTCTGGATTATACATCTTCTCTAGTTCATTTATTCTCTTATCGGGTACTAATACCATCCCTACATTAGGGTCAATTGTTGCAAATGGGTAGTTGGCCGCTAATATTTTTTGTTTTGTAATTGCATTAAATAAAGTAGATTTTCCTACATTAGGTAGCCCTACAATTCCTGCTGTTAAACTCATAATATTCCTTCTTTCATATTAAATATTATATATAAATTTTATATTAAAGTAAAGAAAAATAGTAGTAAATAGACACCTATAACCACTATTCGTTCTTATATATATAAATTATATATAATCTTAACATTTATCTATAATAATTAATGGGATATATACCTCTTCATCACTATTACCACCATGCATTCCACATAATGGAGTACTTCCATTCGTTAATAATGCCATATTAGATTCACTTGCAAAAGCAACAAAGTCACCAATAGCATCTTCAAAAAGTTCATTAGCTTGTCCATATCCAAATAAATTGTTTTTTATAACTTCTTCCTTATCACATAGTTTAAAATCTCGTCCAAATTCTTGATTAAATAATACTGCAAATTTATCTTTATATCCATCTTTTATTTTAAAAGATATTGCTCTATTTTCAAGGGATGTAGTTCTTTCCAACATATTATATATATCAGGATAGTTTTCTAAAAAAACATTATTAACTTTAACTTGTCCATGATCAGCAATTACAAAGACAATGGTATTTTTTAGTTTTCTACACATTTTTTCTACCTTATCGTTTATCTCTATAATTAACTTTCTTGCTTCTTCACTATCTGGTCCTAAATCATGCATAGTACCATCAGGTTCATCACAATATGCATAAATAAACTTTTTGCCAGTTTTTGACGCCATATTTTCTATATTTTCAAACAGCTCGTCAATATTATTATACATATTTTCGCCAAAAGGCAATAATTTTAAGGCAGAAGCCTTTTCAGTTTTGTTTATTTCATCTATTATGTTTTTTGAGTATAATTTGGATTTTACTCTAAGAAATTCTTCACAAACTTCTTCTTTCCCTTTTTCTACATTTAGAAACAAAGTTATTGTTTTATCAATAGGTTTAATATACATATTCCACCCTAGCCAACCATGTTCAACTGGATCAAGCCCCGTCAATACTGAAGTAGTTGCAGCAGTTGTAGTAGTCGGAAAAACAGATGTTATATCTTTATATTTATTTTGAATAAAAAAACTATCCTTCTTTAATATTTTGTCTAAAATTTTCGATCCCATACCATCAAACAAAATTAATACAACATTTTCTGGTGATTTTTGTTCTAATAATTTATCAATATAATCTAACGTATTATGCTTATAATTTAATCCATAATATTTTCTAATAGAACAAGATAGATTCGTTAAACATTCATTATAATTAATTTTTATATTCATGATTTCACCTACCACATAAAATTATATCAAAAATAAATACATATATCTATAATAATTAAAAAAACTATCAATAAAGATAGTTTATAACATAACTCCTACACCTGGTCCAATAGGAACTCCAATGATATAAAATCCTAATACTATTACTAACCATAATATAATATAACCAATAGTATATGGTACCATTAATGATATAGCATCAGTAATAGTTACAACATCATCTTTTCTTTTGTTATATATTTCAATAAATCCAATTAATATAACAAAATATGTAAGAAGTGGAGTAAATCCTAAAACTGAACTACTACCTGCTCTAAATACTGCTTCGGCAAATTCTGGAGTTAATGAACTTTGCATAAACATTGGAACCATTATTGGAGCATATATTGCCCACTTAGTACCAAAAGCAGGAACAAATATTGTACTTATCATTACTACAATAAAACTTATTATTACAAGAAGTAATCCGGAAACATTTAAGCTTTCTAAAATTTCTGCTAAAGATGCTGCAATAAATACTCCAATGTTAGTCTCTTTAAATATCATACAAAATTGAGCAGCAAAGAAAATTAATACCAAAATTGAAGATATTTCTTTTAAATAATAATTCATCGCAGATATAATATCACGATTATTCTTAATTGTTTTTACTCTAAGGCCATATATTAAACCCGATATTACTAAAAGTCCTGAGAAAATAAATACTATACCTTGTCTAAAATAAGAATTGTCTCCAAATAATTGATCTACATAAGTTTCATCTTTTAAATATAGAAGTAAACCTGAGAATGGTAAATTTGGCGTTATACAATAAATAAGTATTAATATAACTAACAAACTACATAATAAAGATATTATTACTCCTTTTTTCTCTTTTGATGTTACTATATCATGAGGAGAAGGTTCTTCTTCATCAAATGTATATTTACCTAATTTAGGGATTATATATCTTTCTGTTATAAATGTACCTAAATATGCAATTAAAACTGTACTAACTAACATAAAGAATAAATTACCACTTAAACTAACAGTATAATTAGCATCTAATATTGAAGTAGCACTACTAGAATAATTGTATAGAACACTATCAATATAATTTACAACAACCCCTGCGCCATATCCAAAAGTAATACCGGCAAATGATGCACAAATACCTGCTGAAGGGTGTCTTCCTAAATTCATAAATAAAATAGCAGATAAAGGAATTAAAATTACATATCCAACTTCTGATACACTAGAAGCAATAACTCCTAAAAGCACTACAATAAATGTAAGAGTCTTTCTAGGAACTTTCTTAGAAATCATTTTAAATAATGAGTTTAAAAATCCTGACTTGTATGCTACTCCTACTCCCAAGAGTCCAATAATTATATTTCCAAGTGGAGCAAAATTAATAAAGTTACTTAACATATTACTAATTAAATATTGAAGTCCTGTTCTATTAAATAAATTATTAATTGTTACTACTTGTGTATTTAAGTCTCCTATAACACTATTTACAGTACTATAATGGGCTTCTAAATTAAGTAAATTTCCTAAACTACTAATTATCATAACAATAATTGTAAGTATTAAAAATACCCATGCGGGATGTAATTTTATACCTTTTTTTCTTCTCATAAATTAATCACCTTTTTAATCTTTTTGTTAAAATCTATTCTACTTAACATGATACTTCGACCACAGTTTAAACATTTTATTTTTATATCAGCACCTACTCTTGTAATTTCCCATTCATTACTTCCACAAGGGTGCTCTTTTTTCATCATAACTATGCTTCCTAATTTATATTCCAAAGCCATATTACCACCACTCTAATTATATCAAATAGCATACTAAAAAACAAGAAATTTTTTATGGTTGTATTTAAGGACAAGCTTAATGTTTATTATTTTGTCGAAATTATTTTGAATAAAATTACTTATTTTTTACTATTATATTTATAGGTGATGATAAATGAATTTAATTCCTACTGTAATTGAAAAAAGTAATATAGGAGAAAGAGCTTATGATATATATTCTAGATTACTTAAAGATAGAATAATTATTTTAAGTGGTGATATTGATGATAATTTAGCAAATAGTATTGTAGCCCAATTGTTATATTTAGATAGTATTAATAACGATACAATTAATTTGTATATTAATTCTCCCGGTGGTAGTATAACATCAGGTATGGCTATATATGATACAATGAATTTTATTAAAAGTGATGTTTCAACAATATGTATTGGAATGGCAGCATCTATGGCAGCATTTCTATTATCAAGTGGTAAAAAAGGAAAAAGATTTTGTCTTCCTAATTCCGAAGTTATGATTCATCAACCACTAGGAGGAGCTCAAGGTCAAGCAACAGAAATTAAAATAGCAGCAGAAAGAATATTAAAACTAAAAGATAAATTAAATACTATTTTAGCAAAAAATACTGGTAAATCTTTAAAGCAAATAGAAAGAGATACAGAAAGAGATAACTTTATGGATAGCAATGAAGCATTTGAATATGGAATAGTAGATAAAATCTTAAAGCAAAGATAATTTGATTAAATTTGTATCACAAACAATATTTTTCGGTAATGTTTTAATCAAAGTATTGTTCCCTTTATTTCTTTATAATATAGTTATCTAAAGGAGTAATGATTATGCTGGGGAAAAAAGTTAAACAAATTCGTATTCAAAGAAATATGTCACAAGAAGAAATGGCAAAAGAACTAGGAATTAATAGAAATCAATTGTCAAGAATTGAAACAGGCAAATCTGAACCTAGTGCTAATGTCATTAAAAAATTATGTATAAATTGTAGTGTCAATCTTTATGATTTATTTGAAATTAAAAGATTTGATAATGTTAATGAAGAGAAATATAATTATATTATTGATAATTGCAAATATATTTCTGAAAAAGATTTAGATTTTATTATAAGAATTATTACTTTAATGCGTGATGAATATTTAAAGAAAAATAAATAATCAAAACGATAAATAATAATTCTTTTTTTTAATATATTTAATAAAGAGGGATATTATGGATGAAGATAAATTAAAAGAAATAAATAGAGACATTATATTTTTTGTTTTTTTAGTTATTACATCTTTAATATCTTTATACATTATTATTGAAAAGAAAAAGAAATTATTTAATTTAAATGATTTAAATAACGAGGAACTAAATAAATTATTTAGATTTAATAGATATTTTATAATATTTATAGATATATATTTTGTTAAAAATGCATATAATGCTTTAATGAAATTTATTAATAATAATGAAGATGAAGAAACAATAAAAGAACAATTTATTTTATTAATGGCAAATGTATTCTTTTTAGTTGGTGCTTTATTATATATTCCTTTAACTAATAGTGATTCAATCATAACTAGATAGTATTATTTAAAATTTTTAGTTAATAATATTATTGAAAGTGAGGACAATTATGGAAAAAAAGACTAATGGAAATAATTTTTTTGATACTCCAATGATACCAGATACCCAATATATGAAAGCCGATATTTATGAGGATAAAACTAAATATAATATTGATATTGATTTGCCTGGTTTTAAGAAGAGTAATATTAAGGTAATGTATGAAAATGGATACTTAATGATTAATGCCATAAAAGAAGAAGTTAAAGAAATTAAAGATAATTATATTAGAAGAGAGAGATTTTATGGAGAAGTGAAAAGAAGTTTTTACATTGGAGAAAAAAATGAATCTGATATTAAAGCTACATATAAAGATGGAATATTAAATATATCTTTTCCTAAAGAAGAAAATAATAAAAAGAATAGTAAAATTATTAATATAGAATAAAACTTTATATGGTGTAAATAAAATGTATAACCATTAAAGTTTTTTTATTTTTTATTTATTTTATGCTATACTAAAATAAATAAAGGAGGAATAAACTATGAAAAAAATTGAATTTGGATTTGAAAATAGTACTAATCCAAAAGGTACATGGGAAGGGATAGGAATTAAACCTAATTTATTATTAATTAATGCCGAATATTATGGTGCAATAAAATATGGAAAAAATTCTTTCATTGTAGCAAAAGTTACAGAAGACCAATATGATCGCTATCCACATCTATTAAATAATTTTATTGTTAGACCTGCTATTGCAGATTTATATGTTGATGGTTCAGGAATAATTTATTTAGATCAAGAGCAATCTTTAGAAAGTGAACAAATAGAAAAATATTTAAACAGTGAACAAATTAAAGATAAAATTAAAGATTCAAAAGATATTTTTACTTACTGTAATGGTGTTTATCCTGCAGATATGTCGTTTACTTTTTTAACATTGGGCGACACTGTTATAACAACTTCAATACAACATGATGTATTTGAAGAAAAAAACAATGCTTTAAAATCATGTAGAAGTTCATTTTCACAATTACAACAAGATTATCAATTAAGTCAAAATAATGAATTTAAAAGATAAAAACTATTATATTATTAAAAAAGCAAAGCAACTTTCACTACTTTGTTTTTTTATATAAGAAAAAAATTGTAATATTTTTATATTTTTTAAGCAAGCAATCTCTGTTCCATAAAATAATATATTATTATCTAAATTTCCATGAATATCCACAATTTTGGCATATAGCATATTTTTTAGTCTTGCTACCTTTTTTTGTCAATAACGGTATTAGTATAATAAGAAATAAAGTACAAAGGCATAATATAATCCACACAATAGAAGCAAATATTCCGCGTTTTTTTTGCTCTGCAACCAATTGAAAAGTAATATTATTACTTTTACATCTAGGACAAATAATTGCATATTTACTAATTGAATCATTATTGAATATATTAGTTGGTGCAGTACTAAAATTATCACCTCTAACCTCTTTGACAATATCACATATCCATCCTACCAAAAACAAACCACATGTAAAAAAATAAAGTACCCCAATTCCAATTTCCCCATCAATAAATTTATGTAGGCCAAACCATCCTCCAAAAATAGTACACAATATTCGTTTTTTGTTTTTCATTTTTTCATACTCCTATACAATTAATTTAAAGAAACAATGAATCTTATCAAATATAAAAATTAGTTATATACCGTTAATATTTATATCTATTTATTTTTTATTTTATTAAAAGCTTATACTACTATATTATATTTTTTTCATATATTATATAATTATTATATAATAACTAAATTTAATTGTAAATTAATTTTTGACAATTATAATTAATTGTGCTATTATGTATATAGATGAAGGAATCTTCATATAATAAAAATGGAAAACATTTAATTACTTTATTAAATGTCTACCAGTTTAATTGGGTTGACACTTATTCAATATGAATGAGTGTCATTTTTTTATTGCTATTACCAATAAGGTAAGGAGTAATAAAATGATAGAAATATATCTAAGAACTTTTATAGCAAAAATTCTCTTTGACATTTTATCAAACCTCCTCTCTATTATAATTGGAGGTAGACACTCAGTAACTAATGTTTTCCACATCTAATTTTATTATTATTATATATATTAATCAATATACTTAACACATATTTTACTATTAAATTTATTAAAATATGATTACATTTTTACCATTATAAATATAACTATTTTACTTATTTATTTATAAATGTTATAATTACATCTAGAGGTGAAACAATGATTAATATTAGTGATAAATGGGAAGATTATGAATGTATATTAACTGGCGATGGAGAAAAATTAGAAAGATGGGGAAATATTATTCTAAGAAGACCAGATCCTCAAATCATATGGAATAAAGATAATTTTGATATATGGAATAAATATGATGCTTTCTATCATAGAAGTAATAAAGGTGGAGGCTATTGGGAATACAATAAAAAATTACCAGAATTCTGGACTATAAACTATAATAATTTAACTTTTAAAGTAAGCCCTACTAATTTTAAGCATACAGGCATATTTCCTGAACAAGCTACTAACTGGGATTATGTTACTGAAAAAATAAAAGAATTTAAAAGTAATAATAAAGAAGAGATGCGAATTCTTAACTTATTTGCATATACCGGATGTGCTACAATTGCTGCTTCTGCAGCTGGAGCAGATGAAGTTGTACATGTTGATGCTTCTAAAGGTGTGATTGAATGGGCTAAAGAAAATATGCATTTATCTAATTTAGATAATAATAAAATAAGATTTATTGTAGATGATGTAATAAAATTTTTAGAAAGAGAAAAAAGAAGAGGTAGAACTTATCATGGTATTATTATGGATCCTCCTAGTTATGGAAGAGGACCTAATAAAGAAGTCTGGAGATTAGAAGATAATTTAAAAGAACTATTAGACAAAGCAAAAGATGTACTTGACCCTAATTATTCATTTTTATTAATTAATTCTTATACAACAGGAGTATCTCCAATTTCTCTTAATAATTTACTTAGTTTAACTTTTAATAATGCTAATGTTGAAACAGGAGAAATAGGACTACCCGTTACTAAAAATAATCTTATCTTGCCTTGTGGTATTTATGGAAAAGTTACAAGAAAATAATATAATATACGAAGATAATCATATTATAGTAGTTAATAAGCCTGTAAATATTCCTGTTCAAGAAGATAGTAGTAAAGATATTGATTTACTTACATTAATAAAAAATTATTTAAAAGTTAAATATGATAAGCCAGGTAATGTATATTTAGGGCTTGTCCATAGATTAGATAGACCTGTCGGTGGAATTATGGTATTTGCCAAAACTTCTAAAGCAGCATCTAGATTATCAGAAGAAGTTAGAACTAATAAAATTAATAAAACTTATTATGCCGTTGTTCATGGAAAAGTTAATAATAAAGGTCATTTAGAAGATTATTTATATAAAGATAATCAAACTAATACTTCTTATGTAGTAGATAAAACAAAAGGAAAACTTGCTATATTAGATTACGAATTAACCCAATATAAAGATAATTTAAGCTTAGTTAAAATTAATTTAATTACAGGAAGATCTCATCAAATAAGAGTACAATTTTCGTCTCGAGGATATCCTTTAGTTGGAGACCAACGTTATAATAAAAATCCTATAAAAAATGTAAATGTTGCTTTATTTGCTAAAAAATTAGAGTTTATACATCCCACAAAAAAAGAACATCTATCATTTGAAATTAATCTTCCTGATAGATATCCTTTTAATTTGTTTAATTTATAAACTTTATACAATTAATAATGCTTTATAAAATTTAAATTTTATTTATATAGTCAATTTTAAATTGACTATTATTTTTTTATGTGTTACTATTTATTTAATAATAGTAGGAGTGTTAGTATGAAGAGAATATTGTATAGTTTGATAAATTGTTTGAACTTAGGGTTTAACTTAATTATTAAATACAAAATTATTTATTTGTTCATATTATTTTTATCATTTTTATTAACTTCTCATACAACATTTAAACTACTCACATTAGAAAATAAAATTAATACAATTAAAAATAATATAACTCTTAAATTAGAAAATTATGTAAAAATTGAATATTCCAATGTAGAAAATAATTATCATAATGGAGCACTAGGTCTCGCAAATTGTTTAAAAATACCATTAAACGAAACAGAATTAACAAGCAAAATGAATGAGATAAAAAATGAATTAGAAAATTTATTTAATGAAAGTGAATTAAATTTTGCTTTTAAATATAAAGATATTTATACTGGATTTTCTTTATCATATAACAGTAATCAAAATATATTTGCAGCTAGTACAATAAAAGCCCCAGAAGCAATATATATATATAAAGAAGCAGAAAATAAAAACATTGATTTAAATGACACTTTAACTTATACAGATAATTTTTATTCTGATGGAACCGGTATTTTAAAAGACACTCCTCCAAACAAAGCATATAACATACATGATTTAGTTAAATATTCAATTGTAAATAGCGATAATATAGCACATTTAATTTTGAATAGCAAATACGGAAGTCAAAACATTTATAATTATTGGAAAAATTTAGGAACTACTGTAATATATGATAACAATGGACCATGGGGAAACATTAATGCAAATGATGCTACTATAATAATGGAAGAATTGTATAACTATTATATGGACAATAATTATAGTTTTAATGAAGAATTGATTAATTATTTTATTAATTCATGGAAAATTATTTCTAACCCAAATAAAAACATAAAAATAGCAAGCAAATCAGGTTGGAGTAATACCTCTTTACATGATATGGCACTTATTTTCGATGAAAATCCATATATTCTTGTTATATTAACAAATAGAGGATATGTTGAATACCAAAGTTTTTTTAACAAAGTTTCTTCCCTAATTGCTGAATTTCAAAATCTTTATTGGGAAAAGAAAATGAATCGATGCATTAACATATAATTACTTAACTTTTACTAAGTATAATCTCTTTCGAAAAGCACCACGCTTTTCTTTTTTTATATTTCTACATTTAATTAGATCTTCTAATGTATAACCATTATACTCTAATAAAGCAATTAATACTTCTAATACATCAGAACATTCTTCTAAAGTCTCTTGTTTGGTTTTAGATTCTATTACTTCCTTGTATTCTTCATATAACTTTTTTAATATTTCTTCTTTATATTCAATATCATCTAATACTCTTATTATAGGCTCTTCTCCATTATTCTTTATTATTTCAGGAATTTTATCCCTGACTAATTTATTATATTCTTTCATAATTATCTCTCCAATACTTCTAGATTGCTTACTATAACCTGATACTTGTCATATCTTCTTTCTACGACTCCATTAAATTTAACTATATCATTTACTTTTATATCATTATATTTTTCATATACTTTAGGAAATATTGTTAAATTAACCATTCCATATTCATCACTTGCATATATAAATGCCATAACATCATTTTTCTTAGTTACTATTTCTTTTATTCTATTTACTTTTAATATTATAGTTATTCTTTTATCAAATAAATTTGGTATATTTAATGAATTGGTATCATCAACATTTTTATATTTACTAATTGGATCTTCATTTAAGTAAAAACCAAATGTATTAAGTTCAAGAGTTGCTAAATATTCTTTTGGATACTCTTCATATATTACTAATTCTGGTTTTTCTATTTCAATAAGTCCAATGTCTTTAGACAGTTCTGCATAATTTAAAATTTCATCCAAGTTGTTAACAAGTGTATTTTTATTATAATTAAATTCATTAAAACATCCTGCTTCAATTAAAGAGGTTATTGTTTTTCTATTAATTCCTAATGTATAAGTTCTTGTAACAAAATCTATAAAATCTGTAAATATCCCTTTTTCTCTTTCTTTTATTATTTGATTAGTTATAGTAGTACCAACATTTCTTATTATTGATAAAGGACACATTATTCCGTCAGTTACTGCAATATATTTATTAGTACTTTTATTAATACTAGGAAGTAGTACTTTTAAATTATTTGCTCGACATTCACTAATATAAATTTTTGTTTTGTAATCACTTCCTATTACATTAGTAAGTAAATTAGACATAAAATATTTAAAGAAATATGTTTTTATAAACGCCATTTTATAAGCAATTATTGTATACGCTACTGAATGCGCTCTATTAAATCCATAATTAGCAAACTTAAGAATTAAGTCATAAACTTTTTTAGCAATATCTTTAGAATATCCTTTATTAATACTCCTTTCTATAAATTTAGATTCTTCTTTTAATAAAATTTCTTCTTTCTTCTTAGACATTGCTCTTCTTAAAATATCTGCTTCTCCTAGAGTATAACCCGCTAAAACCTGGGCTATTTGCATTATTTGTTCTTGATAAATTATTATTCCATATGTAGGCTTTAAAATATTTTCTAAATCTTTATGAATATAGTCTATTTGTTCCTTTCCTTCTTTTCTTTTAATATAAGTATCAATATTATCCATAGGACCAGGTCTATATAAAGCAATTGCTGCAATTAAATCTTCAATATTATTAGGTTGTAATTTTTTTAAGAAAGAACGCATCCCTGGAGACTCAAATTGAAATATTCCATCAGTATTAGCAATTTTAAATATTTCATATGTTTTCTTATCATCAAGAGGTATCCTACTAAATGTTATATTTAATTTTTCTTTTTCTCTTATTTCTTTTATTACAGAATCAATTAAAGTTAAATTACTAAGTCCTAAGAAATCCATTTTTAATAACCCTAATGGTTCTAAATAATTCATAGAGTATCCTGTAACATACATTCCTAATTGATTTTTATAAAGTGGTATAGTCTCATCAATATCGTATCTACTCATAACGATACCAGCTGCATGAATAGATACATGCCTAGGTAGACCTTCTAATTTAAGGGCAATTTTATATATTTTTTTAAATATATCCACTGAATCTACTGTCATTTTAAACTTTTTATCATTTATGTAATTATCTTCTAATTTATCATACTTAATTAATTTAGCAAATCCATCAACAGAATTGTTATCAACTTTTAATACTCTTGCAACATCTCTTATTACTTGTTTAGCACCAAGAGTATTAAATGTAATAATACCAGCAACTTTCTTTTCACCATATTTATCTATTACATATTCAATTACTTCATTTCTTTTTTCAGAATCAAAGTCAATATCAATATCGGGCATTGTTACTCTCTCAGGGTTTAAAAATCTTTCAAATAGTAAATTATATTTAATCGGATCTATATCTGTAATTCCCAATGTATAACTTACTAAACTACCCGCTGCGCTTCCTCTTCCTGGTCCTACTAAAATATCATGAAATTTAGCATATTTAACATAATCCCATACAATTAAAAAATAATTACAAAATCCCATTTTATTTATAATATCTAGTTCATAATCTAGTCTATTTTTATACTCTTTTGTTACATTACCATCTAATCTTTTATCAAGACCTTTATAACATAAGTTTCTTAAATATTCATATGCGTCAATACTTTTATCATATATAGGCAACAAATCAGGTGTATATTCAATATTTAAGTTACAATCATTTGCTATATTAATAGTATTTTTTATATCTTCAATATCGCAAATACTCTCTACTTCTCTTTGATCTATTAAATATTTACCAACATGTGTATTTAATTCATATTCCCCGATTACTTTACTATCTTTTATCATATATAAATAATCTAAATATTTATAATCTTCTTTTTCTAAATAAGATACATCATTTATAAATACTTTAGGTTTATTAATTTTTACTTTTTCTTCTTTGGTAGAGTATCCTATAAATTTATCTTCATATATATTATAAATATTATTATCATAAGTAGATATAGGAATAATTAAAATAAGGTTATCTTTATGCCTAATTAAATCATCTAATACTAATTCTCTATCAGATATAAGAGTAGATAATTTAATTAAATTTTTATAACCATCTTTATTTTTAGCATATAATAATATTTTACTATCATTTATTTTTAATTCTATACCTATTATTGGTTTTATATCATTTTTCTTACATTCAAGATAAAATTCCATTACCCCAAACATATTATTTGTATCTGTAATGGCTAAAGAGGTGTAACCTAGTTCTTTGGCCTTCTTTACAAGTTTAGGTATATGATTTAAGCTTTCTAATATTGAATAACTTGTCTTAACCTGTAATGCCACATATTCCATGGTTACACCTCCCTATATTAAAATTTTAAAGCAATATATGCAATTACTAATCCTGCAATAACTGTTATCGCAGATAAAGCAGCCACCCCAGCAAATCCACTACTTCTAATTCCTATATCAGCATTTAATATATTTTCATGATGTTTTTTAACTAGTGAATTATTTTTTGGGCGCATTGTTTCTGATAATTTATAATGACCACCCTTTAAATTTGTATTGTATGAATTTTGTTCTTCAATTATGAGTGTTGATTTATCTCCTCTTTCATCAACAAACTCTCTTTCAATATTATTATTTTTCATTAGTACCCTCACTTTCTTTTATTCTCACTTACCATAACTAATACTTCAGTAAGTTGTTTTATTCTTTCTATTATTCTTCTTGCTTTTACTTTTTCCAAAGAATTATTTGATAAACTAAAATGTTCTTCCAATTCTTCTATTGTAAAGTTTGAAGTAAAAAATGTTGCTAATCCTTGTTGCATTCGATATTGTAAAATTGTTCCTAATATTTCATCGCGTCCCCAAGGAGTTGTCGTTTCCGCTCCAATATCATCAATAAGTAGTAATTCTACTTTTTTAATATAATTAAACTTTGTTTTATATTCTTCATCATCATTAAATGATTCTTTTAAACTCCTTAAAAATTCTGGGAAATATATTATTGCTACTTTTTTATCTAACTTAGCAAGTTCATTTAACATTGCCGATATTAAATATGTTTTTCCACATCCAAAATTACCCGTTAGATATAATCCTTTTCCTTTTTCTCCCTTTTTATAATTATCAATATATTTTTTTAACCATTTAATTACTTCAAATCTATCGGGATCATCTGTATAAATATCTTTCATTGAAGCATTTTTTATATCTTTTGGCATATCATATAATTCTATATTTTTTTGATATTGAGTCTTTTTATCTAATTCTTTTTTATATTTACATGGCATATAACAAAATACAACATTATCGTTTTCAACAATTGGATAATATACATAACCTTCAACCATATTTTTACATTCAAATATATTTTTACAATTAGCACAATTATTAAGTTCGCGGACTGTATCTTCAATTTTAGAAGTATGTTTCATTATCTCTTTTTTCGATGTTTTTAAAGTACCTACTACTTTTTTAAATTTTTCATTTTCCATTGACTGATTAAAATCATATTCTAACTTATCAATATTAGTTCTATATGTATTCTTTATTAAATCTTTCATACTATCCATATTATTGATACTCCTTTAATAATTCTTCAATAGCATTCTTTTCTTCTATTTGCGCTTCTTTTTTCTCTATTTTTTTATCAAACCATTCTGGTAATTTTTCTTCTTTTACTGTACTAGTACTAGTTACTTTAACTACTTTTTTATTATACTTTTTATGCTCTTTTTCAGCAAGTTTCATTGCCTCATCTACTGTTTCTATTTTAAGTCTTTTCCATTGACCCGCAATAGTTTCAACAAAATTTCTATTTAATTTATTATTATTTGTTTTTAATGTATAATCTAAAAGAACATTTACTACACCCGGTTTTAAACCATGTTCTACAATTAAATCTTCTGCCAGTTTTAAATCCCTTTTAAGAGGTTCTGCCCCATTATTTTTTTTCTTTAATATATCATATGGAGATATTGTTTCAAAACTATATATCATTCTTGCTCTTTTAGAAGTATCGCCCACAGGATTTCTTAAATATTCTGGTTGAGTATTAGCTACTATACTAGGAAGAATTCCCCCATGATCAAATTGATAATAGTTACGACAACTTTTTCTTAATTCCTCTTTACTTATAGTTCCTCTTTCATTAAGACAGCCTTTTATAATGTTTTGCATATGCATCGCATCTATTTCATATAAAAATGATAAATTTAAAATTAATTCTTTAATATCTTTAGTAAAACATCTATCTATATCAACGCTCTTAGGCATAGATGAAATTAAAAAATTAAAGTCAAAATTAGTATTAATATTTAATTTAAGTTTATTACATTTTCTTATATCATCATTAATCACATCATAAGATGTTAAAGGAACAGAACTAAACACTTCGGAAAAAGATGCTGTAATTTCTTCATACCCACTTGTATTTAGTTTAGGTATTTTAAAATATTCGACTAATTTGTCATATTCTTTTTTTCCTACATTATTATATAACACAACATTTAATATTGGATGATTAAATATTTCATGAACAGATAATGGAGAATATAATTCATAAATATAATTATTAATATTACCTTTTTTTACCCTTGTTCTAAGAAGACCTACAGCTTCTAATTTTTCCCTAATACTAATAATTTCTTCTAAAGTTAAATGCATATTAGTAGCTAAATGTTGATGACTACATTCATCACTCATAAATTCCATTTTATCTAAATCTGCCCATAATGTAAAATATAATATAATTGGTAAAGGTCCTATTATAGGTTGATATAACATATTTAAAATTTTTCTATCTTCATTATTCATTATGCTTTTATTTACAACAATATAAGTATCTGCTGGTAATATGTTATTCTTGTCCATAATATCACTTTCCTTAAAAATATTTTATAATAAATCACTATAAAAGTAAAGGAAAAACAATTACTATAACTAGGTATTTTTTGCTACTTTTTTATTCATTATTAAATAACTTATTAGAAGTCCTATAATTGATAAAATAAATATTAAAGTATTATATCCTGTTAAGTAAATTACAATAATATTAGCAGCCATATGCATTAATATAGTTAGTTTTATATTCTTATATTTTATATAGAATAATCCAAATACTATCCCTAAAATAAAAGCATATATCATTGTTACTACTCCATTATGTAAAAAAGAAAATATAAACGAAGACAGTAGTAATGCTACATATTTATTATTAAATTTAAGTAATTCTGTTAATAATTTTTTTCTGAATAAAAGTTCTTCTAAAATTGGTCCTAAAATACCACTAGAAATAAATAATAAAATTTTATTTACTTCAATTACTTCATTACCTTCTCCAAATTTAAAGATTATCATATTAAAGAAACATGCTAATGATATTCCAAATAGTACTGCGCCATAATAATCTTTTAAAGGTAATGATGGTTCTTTTTCACGATATTTATTTAATAATACCATAACTAATATAGCATAAATAAATGTTAATACTATATATCCTTTATTTATATAAAATGACATTAAATCTTCACCGTTTAGTATCATATATAAGATTCCAATTCCAAATATCAAAGAATATTGAATAACCATAACAACAATAATATCTTTCATTGCTTTAATTAATTTTTTTAAATATTCCATAGCAATTCCTCTTAAAAAAAGTAGACTAAAAACTAGACTACTTCTCTATTCTTTCTTTTAAATATTCTTTTAACGGTTCTTTTAAGTCATCTCTTTCTAATGCATAGTCAAGCGTAGCCTTAAGGTAACCTAATTTACTACCAGTGTCATAATAAGTAGCATCCATTATACATGCATAAAAGTCTTGTTCTTTCATAAGTTCTTTCATTGCATCAGTAAATTGATATTCACCACAAGCACCTTTACTAATTTTTTCTAAAATATCAAAGATTTCTGGTTTAACAATATATCTTCCTAATCCTGCTATATTTGAAGGTGCTTCTTCTTGTTTAGGTTTTTCTACAATTGTTTTAATCTTATTAGTACTTTCATCTGCAAATGAAACGATTCCATATCTACTTACTAAATTTTTATCAACTTCCATACATCCAATTATATTAGCATTATTTTTTTCATATGTGTCAATTAATTGTTTTAATGCTGGAACATCTGACTTCATTATATCATCACCATATAGTACTGCAAAAGGGTCATTACCTACAAATGTTTTAGCAAGTCTTATAGCGTGTCCACTTCCTAATGGTTCACCTTGTCTAATAAAATAAATATTAACATTTCCTTTTATATTTCCTAATATTTCTAGTTCTTCTATTTTTCCTCTTTCTTCCATTCTTTTTTCTAGTTCATAGTTAACATCAAAATAATCTTCAATTATCTTTTTATATGGACTAGTTATTAGTAATATATCTGTAATACCTGATGCAACTGCTTCATCAATTATATATGATAATGTAGGTTTATCTACAATTGGAAGCATTTCTTTTGCCACTGATTTTGTAATAGGCAAAAATCTTGTTCCCATTCCCGCGACTGGGATTACTGCTTTAGTTACTTTTTTCATAGATTCCTCCTAGTTTCATTATAACAAATATATTCAAAAAGGCAAGTATTTCTAATAACTTTCCATATCTACAAGATTACCAATGTATACCGTTTGCATATTATCATCATTAAGAGTACAAGTAATTAAAGTAATAGTTCTAGTATCATTATCTTTATGTATTGTTATTTTACCATTCTTTTTTTCATTATAAATATTTACTATTTTATATGTATATTTCTTTCCATTATAGTAAATATAACAATAATCATTAATAACTAATTTATATAAATATCTAAAATATGATACTTCACTAGTCCCTGAATGACCTGCAATTACCAAATTACCATTTCCTATATCTGGCATATTAGAAGAATCAATTATTTCTAAATTTTGATTAACATTATTTTGAAACGAATCTATATTATATAATCCTTTTTTTAAGTTTATTTTAGGTATTTCTAATATCATTAAATATTCATTTATATTAGTATCTTTCTTATTATTATCAACTTTTTCTTTTTCAAAGAACATATTTATATTATTTTTTTCTATTATATCTTCTTTTTTATTATTAATAATTGTATTAAGTACCCACATTATACTAACCCCTATTAAAAGAAATCCTATTTTTTTTATCATATATTATTAAACTAACTCCTGCACAAAAGATTCCTAAAATACTAAATGATTTAGTGTAATCTTTATTTAATAAAGTATTAGGTACTTCTATTACTGGTTCATTTTCTACAGTTAAATTAATTACTTCTTTATTTTCTTTTATTTCAAAATATATTTTATTACTATCTAAAATATATCCCTCTACTGTTTCTACTTCTATAAGATAATATTTTCCTAAAGGTAAGTTTTCTATTAAAATTTTTCCTTCTTCATTAGTTAATACTTCCAATACAAATTCATCTTTTTCTGTATATAATTGAAATTTAGTATTAGGTAATTTATTCCCATTAGTTTTATCTATTTTTATTAATTCTAAATTACCTTTTGGTAATTGATTTTCTATATTTAAATTCGATATAGCTAAACTAAGATTATCTTTATCATATATTAATTCAATTTTATGCTCTGTATCTGTTACAATATTTCCCATAGATGAAGATACTTCTTTTAAGATATATTTTCCAAAGTATAAATCGTTAATCGTTATTTTTCCTTCTTCATTCGTTTTGTAAATACCAATTACATCACCTTTATTATAAATAGTTTTACCTTGAACTATAATTGGCTCATCTACTGTTAATTCAAAAACTACATTACTTAAAGGTATATTTTCGTAGAGTATGCCATTATCTAATTTAAAAGTTTCTCCTATTTTATTTATTTCTATTTCTCCAGAATGAATATTGATATTCACATTAGCCATTTTATTTTCTAAATAACCTGATGTAAGAAATTTTTGAGAACTTCCTGCATAATAAAACATAAATACTTCATCTGTATAACTTTTTCTTTTTAAATTTATAGAATTAATATTATCTAATATATATAATTTGTTATCAGAAACATAAGATTTATCTGTATCCATTATTTCATAATCATTTAGTACTAAATTATTATCTTCAATTACAATATCTTGTCCTTTAATAAAATCAAAAGTATTGTTATTGAAAGACGGCAATAAATTGTTTTTATTTACTTTATCTAAAATGTTGTTTTTCTCTTGTTCTACATCAATTCTAGGTCCATGTACTTGATCTATGCTTGTCCAATATACTTCGCCTTTACCATTTAATACAGTTTCCCAAATTAATTCTTGAGCCGCTAAAAAATATTTTATATCACTTTTATTAAAGTAATCATATCCATAATAAGCAATTAACTTTATTCTTTCTTTTATTTCATTTGGTAAATTTAATTCATTAAAATTACTAGTAGAACTATAAATAGAAGTAGTTATATGGACATTAGGTTCAATACAATAGGCTGTTTTACCATTCATTATAAATAAATCTTGTAAATATAAATAATATTCCCCATCAGACATTTCAAATACTGCGTATATATCCCCAATATATTCTTGTTTTAATCTAGAATCATTTGTTTCCCCTTTTATGCTAATTGGCATAATTAATAACATTATAATTATAAATATTATTTTTTTCATAAAATCCCCCTAACTTAATTTTTATAATTATATTTTTAGCAAATATTATGTCATTAAATCTCCTCCTTCAACTAAACCCCTCTATATATATTATTGATAAAAAAAATGACAGATTACTTCTTTTTTCTAAAAAAAATAAAAAAACTTTCAAAATTTTACATATTCGTTCAATTTTAAAAGCTTATCGTTAATTTTTAAATACATTGTATATTTACCACTAAGTCCATATGAATTAATATATTTTACATTTTTATTAGTATCTATTTCGTATACTTTCTTACCTAAAAATTTGTCTAAAACAAAATATACTTCATCATCTTTATTAAAATCATATTCTAAAACTAATCTATCATATTCTTTATATATATTTATTTTATCTTTGTACTCTTTAGAAAATAATATATTTATATTCTTATCAGTTGTTTCTGTTTCTCTATATTTTGATAAATATATTCCTTTAGTTATATTAAAATATATATCATTATCTAAATTAATATTTTCTATATCATATATTTGATTATTAGACTTAATTTTTATTATCTCGTCAACATTTATATTTGGTGTATCCACAAAGTATGTTGATAACTCATCAGGAACATAATCTTTATTCCCAATTATTTTTTTTATATCTGTTTTTTCATAATCATAATATAAGGTTATATTTTCTCCAGTTAAAATTACTTGATTAGTTTTCGAATCATATGATAATTGTATATAATTATCACTAGTTTTATATAAATTGTATTCTTTTAACACATTACCTGTTTGTATATCAATTAATTCTATATTTTCACTTAAAGACAGTAATTTAGTATCATCAATTTTGTATATTAAACCTTTATATCCGTCTTCTAAATTATATTCATAATATATTTTCCCTAGTAAATCGATATGAACTATTCCAGTATTGCTGTTATCATTATTAAGTCTATTGGTACTTAGAAATAAATGATTATTGGAATCTAATTCTATATCCTTAGAATAGCCTCCTTCTAAATAATATCTTATTTCTCCATATTTATCTATTCCTACAACTCCACTATCTGTACTTATTAAGTTAATTCCAGTAGTTGTTTCCACAACATCTGTGGATATATCATTATTTTCTACTAAATCTGTTTTTATTTTAATCTCTTTGTCCACAATATCTGTGGATAGAATTACACTATTTTCATAATTAGAATATAATCCATAAATTGGTATATAATGCTCTTTCGTTTCATTTGCTTCTTTATATGTTATATCATCATTATTTTTTCCTTTTATAGTTATTGTAAATTTTTCTCTTTTATCCGTCTCAAACATAATAAGTGCCGTTAAAGGACTATTTTCATATGGATTTACTATTATTTTAGGATTATCAATAGTATACCCATAACAAGTAAATGTACTTTCTATTTCACTTTGTAATGTAATTGTATCTTTTACTTCCCTTACTTCTTTTTTAGGAGAAATTAAAATAACTCCAACAATTGTTATAATTATTATTGACACTATAAAAGTTATAATAAAATATAATTGTTTCATTTAATCACTTCTTTACTACTTTTTTATTATACTATATATACTTCTTTATAACAAGTTATAGTTTAATAAATAATACATATACTAAAATAGGTGATTTTATGAAAAAAACTCGAATTTATGCTGTTATTGGGATATTTATATTATCGTTTTTATGCCATTTTGTATTTGACTTTTTTCCTTGTATTTTAACTTCTATATTTTTTCCTGTTAATGAGAGTATTTGGGAACACATGAAAATTTTATTCACTGCCACTCTTATGTATGGTATAATTGACCATCTTATATTAACTAAAAAAAATATTTCTTTTAATAATTTTTCTTTACAACTATTTGCTTCATCCTTTTCAGCTATTCCAATATTTTTAGTTATTTATATGCCAATACATTATTTATTTGGAGAATTTTTACCAGTTACATTAGTTATTATGCTACTAACTTATATTATTTGTCAGTATATTTCCTATAAGATATTAAATTTTAGAGATATACCTTTACTGAATCAGTTGTCTATTATTTTAATAATTATTATGTATGTTATATTTACTTATTTGACTTATTATCCATTTGAAAGTTATATATTTTATGATACCACTAAAGGAATTTATGGTATAGAAAAAGAATCTCAAAATTAATGAGATTCTTATATTTTTAAGTATTTTTTTACAGCACGCCAACTACCAAACATACCAACTAACATTCCTATTCCTAATAATAATAATGAAGTTAAATATACAAATGGATTTGGTTCTATTAATTTAGCTAATGATGAAGAGAATAATTTTCCTCCAAAATAATCATATAAAGCAATATAACCATAAATAGTAGCAATTATCGGAATAATTGAACCTATAGCTCCTAAAAATAATCCTTCTATAATAAATGGTACTTTAATTGAAATATTAGAAGCCCCTACTAAACGCATTATTTCGATTTCTGTCTTTCTTGCAAATATAGCAAGTTTTATTGTATTGGCAATCAAAAATGCTGTTACTATTACTAATGCTATTACTGCTCCAATACATACTTTTTCAATTACTTTAAATACTGTTACTAATTGATCTACTATATCTTCACCATAATTTATGGTATTTACTTTATCTATCTTTTTAATTTCGCTTACAGTTTCTTTTATTTCTTCAACATTTTTCACTTTTAGCATAAAACTATCTAATAATGGGTTAGTATCATCAGTCCACCCATCAACTACTGTTTCAAATATTTCATTTCCTTCTTTGGCTTCGTCTGCAGCCTCTTGCTTAGTTTTAAATTCAATACTAGCTATATTATCCATTTTCTTTAATTTTTTTTCTATTTCATTTACTTGTTCTTCTGTTGTATCATTATCTAAGAAAACTACTACTGTAACATCTTTTCTAATTGATTCAGCAAAATTTTCTACATTGTATGAAATAACTATTGATACAGCTACTACTATAAGTGTAATTGTAATACATGAAATTGATGCTAATGATAAAGGAAAATTTCTTACTACACTTTTGGCAGCATCTCTAAAATATCTTTTTATTGTTCTAAGCCCTTTCATTATAATACTGTCCTTTCTCATAATCTTTTACAAGTTTTCCTTCTTCAATAACAATTACCCTCTTCTTCATTTTATTTACTATTTCTCTATCATGAGTTGCCATAATAATAGTAGTTCCCATATTATTTATTTCTTCTAACACCTTCATAATTTCCATACTTGTATCAGGATCTAAGTTACCTGTGGGCTCATCGCATATCAATAATTTTGGTTTGTTTACTATTGCTCTTGCAATAACTACTCTTTGTTGTTCTCCTCCCGATAATTGATCCGGATATTGTCTTACTTTATGTTTAAGTCCTACTAACTCTAAAACTTGCATTACTCTTTTATATATTTCTTTTTTATCCCATGCAAAAACTTCTAGAGCAAAAGCAACATTTTCATATACTGTAAGTTTAGGTAATAATTTAAAGTCCTGAAAAACTACACCTAACTTTCTTCTTAATATATATACTTTCCTATTTTTTAACTTAGCGACATTAATGCCTCCAATTATTATTTCCCCTTTATCTGGTTTTTCTTCACGATAAAGCATTTTTATTAATGTACTTTTACCAGATCCAGAAGCACCAATTACAAAGACAAATTCACCTTTTTTTATACTTAAATCAAAATCGTATAATGCAACTACACCATTTTTATATGTTTTTTGCACATCAGCAATTCTAATTAGTTCCATACTTCATTCCACCTTTTTAACATTTATAATTATAACATACTATTTTATTTTTTCATATAGATTTTTTTAAATCCAATAATTTTACAAAAAAAAGAGGATTATCTTCCTCCACTAACCTCATAAGTATCTGTAATTAAGAAAAATGAATTTTTATCTAATTCTTGAACAAATTCTTTAACAATAAAATATTCTTTTGTAGGAATTGTAGCCATAATTATTTTATTTTTTTTGTTTGAATATCCTCCTCTTGCATCAATAATAGTAGCACTATGTCCTAACTTATTAATTATGAATTCCTTTACTTCCTCATCTTTATCTGTTACTATATAAAATGTTTTAGATTTTGATACACCAATTATAACTCTATCTGTAACCACAGAATATATATATATTGTTGATAATGCATAGATAGTTTTATCAATTCCAAATACGAAAGCACCTAAAATTAATATAGCAATATTTACAATTAAATTAGCATGTCCAATAGATATTTTACAATACTTATTTAAAATTTGATTTAATATCATTGTTCCGCCATTGGAAAATCCTGTTTTTAGCATTAAACCAAGACCTAAACCATATATAATTCCTCCAAATAATATTGTCAAAAACATACTTGAAGATCCAAACTGAATATATTTTGCAAGAATTTCTGTGATCATTATAAAAACCGGATATAAAACTGTGCCTACTACTGTTCTTGTTGTTGTTTCCCATCCTAAAAAAATTAAACTAAATATTAATAATATAAGAGATGATATAGCAATAAATAATGAAGGATTTATATTTAATAATTCTCTAAATATAATAGATAATCCAGTTGTTCCACCACATACTATATCATTAGGAGAATAAAAAATAGTAAAAGCAAATGCAGTTAAAAATAGTCCAAATATAAATGTAATATATTTTTTTATTAAATGTTTTGTATTGATATTTAAGAGAAGTTCTGTTACATCAAAATTATCTTTTTTATCTAACTTTTCCATTTTAATTACTCCTTATTACTTACCTCATATGCATCGCATACTAAGAAAAATATGTTTTTATCTATTTCTTTAAGTCCTTCTTTTACCACAAAATATGATCTAGTAGGAACGACACCTAATAATAGTTGTTGCTTTTCATCACTATATCCACCTTTAGCATTTATTATTGTAACTCCACCATTCATAATGGATAACATAAAATCTCTTACTTCCTCTACTTTATCTGTTACTATATAAAATGCTTTACTTTGAGAAATACCTAAAATAACTTTATCAGTAAGTATACTAATTATGTACAATACTATCGCTCCATATAATACAATTTCCCAAGAAAACACTATCTTAGCCGATAATACAACTAATCCATCAACCATTAACATTGATGTACCAAGACTAACTTTACTGTATTTTGATATGATTTGATTTATGATATCAGTTCCTCCTGTTGTAAAACCAGTTTTAAATATAATTCCATATCCTATTCCTGTAAGTACAGCTCCAAATATAGCAATAACTATCATTTCAACATCCCCTAATGGGATATATGCAGTAAGAGGAGATGTTAATTTTACAAACAAAGGAAATATTAAAGAGCCTATAACTGAATTTTTAGTTTTATCAATACCTAATGTAAAAAAACTTATAATTAATAAAACTATGTTACCTATAAAAATAAATAACGATGGATCTACTCCAAATTCATTTACAACTATTGATAAACCACTTATTCCAAAACATACAATACCATATTGTAAAAAGAATAAATTAAATGCAAATGCAACAATAAAACAACCAATTACTAATAACATATATCTTCTAAATAAGTGTTTACTATTAATGTTTTTTAATATTTCATTTACTCTTTTTTCTCTTAATTTTCTAAAAAATATCATACTTGCCTCCTTATCCCTTCTATTATAAATTCTTCTATATTTCCATTTAATACTCCTTCTACATCACCTGTTTCATATCCTGTATCATTGTCTTTAACTAAAGTGTACGGACACATAACATAACTTCTTTTTCCAGAACCAAATCCAATACTCATTTGTCCTTCTTTTAATAATCCTAATTCCTTATTTTGTTTTTCTATTTCCAATAAATATAATTTGTTTTTTAAAATTTCAATTGCTTTTTCTTTATTTTGAATTTGACTTCTTTCATTTTGACAAGTAACTACAATCCCTGTTGGCAAATGAGTTACACGAACTGCACTATCAGTTGTATTTACACTCTGTCCACCTGCTCCACTACTACGATAAACATCTATTTTTAAGTCATTTTCATTTATTTCCACTTCAATATTTTTATTTATTTCTGGAACTACCTCTACTGATGCAAAAGATGTATGTCTTCTTTTATTACTGTCAAAAGGGCTAATTCTAACTAATCTGTGCACTCCTTTTTCACCTTTTAAATATCCATAGGCATCTTTTCCAACAATTTTTATCATAACACTTTTTATTCCAACCTCTTCACCAAGTTGCTTGTCTATTTCTTCTACCATATAACCTTTATCTTTACAATATCTTGTATACATTCTAAGAAGCATGTTAGCCCAATCACAACTTTCCGTACCTCCCGCACCAGCATGTATTTCTAGTATACAATTATTATGGTCATATTCTCCTGATAAATAAGTCTCCAATTTTAAATTTTCTAATTGTTTTTGTATGTCTTCATATTCTATTTCTATTAATTCATATAAATCTTTATCATTTTCAGTTACCAATTCTAACATATTTAAATTATTTTTTACTTTTTTATTTAAAGATTCTATATTTTCAACTTCTCTTTTTATTAAATTAGTTTCTTTTATAATTTTATTAGCAGTTTCAGTATCATTCCAAAAATTATTTTCTTCCATTAATTTATTATTTTTATCTAAAATTTCTTTTTTACTATCTACTTCAAAGAAACCTCCATAAATTTTTTATTTCTTCAATACTTTTTTGATAATTATTTACTAGTTCTCTTTTTTCCATATATATCACCTATTTTAATTATACATTATAAAAATTTTATTTTAAATAGTTTTCTACTTTTTTCATATTTTTTTACTAACAATATTATTTTTTGATTTATCTATTATATCTATCCAATCTATAACTAAATAGAAAAAATAGACTATTAGTCTATCTCTTCTTTTATAAAAATTTATTACTTTCCACAACAATTCTTATATTTCTTTCCAGAACCACATGTAGTGGGCTTCTCTATATTATCAATATTATTAGTATTTATAGTATTATCAGTATTTTCTTTAATACTGGTACAAGGTAACATCTGTATTATTAGTATTATTGGTATTATCTTTACTATAAATATTTTATCTACTGTGGACAAATTGAGGACATTGTCAACATTCCACATCCGTTCACTAATATAAGTATACTATATTTTATATAGTATATCAAATGTGCAAAATCAATAATATTTTTTATCTGATGTACTTACTCAAAAATTCTTCTAGCTCTTTTTCTGTACAAAATATTTCTTCAAAAATATTATATAACGTATCTGTTGCTTTGTATTCACCTATTGCATAACATTTTTTGCCCATACCATAAGCTATTCCTGATTCTATATGAGCTGCTTTGCCGGCTGGTAATACAAGTAATAAATTTTTTGACCTCTTTTCACCTTCTAAATCTTGTTTAAATAAATTTAGAACAATATCACTTTTTAATCCCAATGATTCAAACTCTTGTTGTCTTTCTTCTGGTGTTTGATTTTTATTTCCATATCCCCAATTATCTTCATTTTTTAGAAAGCAATAATAAGAAATGTTATATTTATCAAAAATATCACATATTTTAATATATTTTCTTTATTTCTTGCTCTTCCAGCAATGAAAAATTCATATTCTTCATTTATCATATTCATCTTCCTTTCAAGTTAGGTATTATTTATACCATTATATATTAAAATTATTAAAATTTCTACTAGTTTCAAATAATTTAGTTACTTGTTTCTTATCTTCACTTTTACTTAAAACATAATATCTTTCAGTAGTTTCTATTCTCTTATGTCCTAGTACTTCAGCTATATCTTTTATTTCACATCCATTTCTTAAACTAACAGTAGCAAAACTTCCTCTTAAATCATAAAACCAGCAATTAATTCCTAACTCATGTTGAATTATTTTAAATGGATATCTTATAATATCTGTTCCAGAATATGTTCCATCTTTTCTAGTAAATACCATTTCAGCTCTATTAGATTTAGAATTATTTTCTACAACTTTATATTCTATTAACTTACCATATTTATTTCTTACTTGTTCTAAAACATATTGTTTATACTTCTTTCCATACGCTTTCTTATATTCATTTTGTGTTTTTTTATAATTAAATAGTACTAAATACAGAGTGTCACAAATATAAACTTCTCTACAACTTCCAACTGTTTTAGTTGTCCCTAAATACCATCTACCTTTTTTCTCGTTATCTTTGGCATATACAGTTTTATTTATTTTTATAATTCTATTTTCTAAATCAATATCATCCCAAGTTAACACAAATACCTCTCCTGTTCTCATTCCTGTATAACAAGCGGTAAGAAATGCACATATAAACACTTTATTGTCCTTAAATCTATTCAATATAATTTCTATTTCTTCATTGGTATAAATGTGACCTACATCGTTTTTTTAATTCAAATGATAATATCCTAGGTATTTGTAAGTCACCCGCTGGATTATTTTAATAAATCCAAAATAATAAGTTGCATCTCTAAAAGAACTTTTAATTACTTTTTGATAATTTCTTAATGCCTCTTTCTTATTGGATGTTTGATACAATTTTAATAATGCTTGATTAAGAATATATGGTGTTAATTTTGATAATTTATAATTACCTAATTCTTTTTTTATATTACTAAAAGATTCTCTATACCTTTTTGCGGTGGAATATTTATAATTTACTTCAAAATATTCTTTCATCCAATAATCTAAATATTCAGAATATAACATTTCACATTCATTTACTTTTTCTCCATTTATAAATTCATCATAGGCTTTTTGTCCTGCTAAATATGCTTCGTTTTTATTTTTAAAACCTGATTTAGTAATTTGTTTTCTTTTTCCATTTACTTTTCCTGCTTCAAAACAATACTGATATACATTTCCTCTTTTCCTAATATTGATCATCTTATCATCTTCCTTTCTCTTTGATCATTATTATTTTATACGAAAAAACAGTAGCACCTTAAATCTACTGTTTTAACCTTATATTAATTTTGATAATATTTCATTTTTTTCTAATACATCTTTTGGTACTAAGTTCCCATTTTCTATTTTTATAAATTCCATTATCTGTACATTTTGTTCAACATATTTTCCTACAAATATGTATGCTAAACTACATTTTGAGATACTATTTTCTTTTAAAAACAAATTATAACTATCATCAACAGATGAGAAGTATAAATTCTTTTCCACAGGATTCATCTTTTTTATTCATTATTTAAAATTTTACCGGAACTTAAACGTAAATGAGATTTTTAATAATTTTTAATTTACTATTGATAATTAAATATTTGCACTTAAAATACCAATAAAATTTAATATCTATACTAGTATAAAACAAAATTCAACATCTTAAAAATAAAGCTATATTTACAACTTTTCAATATTCTATATTTTTAACTTAATATTTTATGCATGAATATTTATATTTGGTGTATAATATTTTTGAAAGGAAAATGAATATGAAAAGGTTTTTAATTTTATTTTTGGTATTATTTTTATTAAGTGGGTGTAATGAAAAAGAAGTAGTTAAAGATGTTCAAGAAGATACATTGAATTATGCTTTTGTTATTGGTAAAAATGATGAGTTTCTTTTAATTCAAGATAATAAAGGAATTATATATGAAAAAAATATATCTGGTTTAAATCCTGGTGATATGATAAAAACTTATGATGATATTAGTAATTTAAATGATTATGAAATTATTTCTGATGATGATTTTCCGTTAGCTTTTAATGATAATGGGATTTTTAAAGATTATTATAATATTTCTTATCAAAAAGTAAAAAATATGAGTTTGGATGAGAAAATTGGACAAATTTTACTTGTTAGATATCCATCCGAAAATCAGACCGATGTTTTAGAAAAATATCAATTTGGTGGTTATGTGTTTTATGCGAAAGATTTTAATGATAAAACTAAAGATGAAGTTATTAAAATGATTAATGATAATCAAAATGTGGCTAAAACGCCTATTTTAACTGCAGTAGATGAAGAAGGTGGTAAGGTTAATAGAATTAGTACTAATTCTAACTTAGCTAATGAACCTTTTAAATCCCCTAGGGAACTTTATTTATCTGGTGGTTTTGATTTAATCAAGGAAGATACTATTAAAAAAAGTAAATTACTTTATGAACTTGGTATTAATTTGAATTTAGCGCCTGTTGCTGATGTATCTACTAACCCTAATGACTATATGTATTCAAGAACACTTGGTGAAAACACTGATAAGACTAGCGAATATGTTAAAACGGTTATTAAATCTAGTAATGGTTTGGGTGTTACTTATACTTTGAAACATTTTCCTGGTTATGGTAATAATACTGATACTCACCAAGGAACTTCTTTGGATAATAGAAGTTATGATGATATTTTAAATAATGATTTACCTCCTTTTAAAGTTGGTATTGATGAAGGGGCTTTATCTATTTTAGTTAGTCATAATATAGTGAGTAGTATAGATTCTGATTTACCTTCTTCTTTATCTTATAAGGTTCATAATTTGCTTAGGGATAATCTTAATTTTACGGGCATAGTTATAACTGATGATTTGGATATGGGGGCAATCGGTGATGTTAAATCATCTACTGTTAAAGCTGTTTTAAGTGGGAATGATTTAATTATTACTACTGATTATGAAAGCAGTATAAATGCAATTAAAGAAGCTATTAATAATGGTGAAATTTCTGATAAATTAATTGATAAGACTGCTACTAGAGTAATCGCTTTTAAATATTATAAAGGCATGATAAAAGGATAATTTTTGAGTTATCCTTTTAAATTTCACCAATATATTCTAATAATTTTAAGAATATTCTGATAAATTTCTTATCTAAACCTAACTTGCCTAATTTTCTTATAGCAATTCTTTTTTTCTTAATTGGTTCTTCTCCAAATAATATTTCGTCTATTTTTTCTTTCATCTTTAATTCATTACTACCTGTAGCAATATTATATAATTCATCTATTCTCGTAATAAGATGATTAATTAAAATCATTACTATGATAAGGATAACCATATAATAAAAGCTAAACATAAAACTACCAAATACTGCAAAATGTACAACTAATAGAATGATTTCTGGTAATAATAAAAATCCTATAACAAACATTATTAATAATTCTTTTTCATTTAATTTTTTCTTAATTATCATAAATATCAATCCAAAAATAAGCATTATAATCATTACATTATATACATCGGTAATTAAATGTATAATCATATTCACATTAAATATTGTTACTCCAGATAAATATATAATACTTTGAGTAATTAATAATACAAATATAAATAGAGAAAACATTAATATAAATATCCTTAACACCTTTAATAGATTAGATATTTTATGATATGTTTGCATTCTTTTATTATTTCCTTCATCTTTCCAGTACTCCATAGCACTACTATCATATAAGTCATTATATAAAAATTATAAGTTTTTAACTTTGACATATTTTTAAGTTTTGATGTTGACATTTACATTTTAAATCCAGATTTACTTTTGAATTTTCTTTTCCCACCTTGGGGAGCAATTTCAAACTTATACTGAAATACCTTTCCTCTTTTTACTACATTTACTTTTCTCATTACACAACTCCTTACTTTATGTAAACGGAGTTATCTTTAACAAAAAAGTTAGCAAATGAATGCTAACTTTTTTGTTTCCAAAATTGTTTCCAAAAATTTTTCCCTTATTTTATAAGGCTTTTCAGAGGTTTTGGTAACATCTTTTTTAATTTTGGAAACAAAATGGAAACAAATCGACTATTTTTTATGATTTTTTGATTTTTAAAACCTTCGCAAACCCTTATTTTATCTTACTTTCCACAACAATTCTTATAC
Source organism: uncultured Bacilli bacterium (assembly GCA_944371525.1). GTDB lineage: Bacteria > Bacillota_I > Bacilli_A > RF39 > UBA660 > CALVVX01. Next base: position 50,506 of record CALVXP010000001.1, read on the forward strand.
TTTTTACCCGAACCACACGGACACGGATCATTTCTACCTACTTTAGTACTCTTTTTTTGTATTTTAACAGTATCTTTTCCATCATTAGTAATCTTGTTTTTTACGACTTCTTTTCTTTCAGTATTTTGTCTTATCTCAGATTTTAACAAATAAATACTTACATCTTGATTTATTCTATTCATCATGTTATCAAATAACTCATATCCTTCTAAAGTATAAGCTTGAAGTGGATTTTCATTTGCATATCCTCTTAATCCTATACCTTCTCTTAAATGGTTCATTGTACTTATATGCTCCATCCAATAATTATCAATTACTCTTAAAGTTATTGCTTTTTCAAATTCGTCTACTACTTCTTCTGGAATATCTTTTAATTTTTCATTATAATCAAGTAATACTTTTTCGTAAATAGTATCTATAACTTCTTCTGCAGACTTATTGTTAATTTCCGCTAATGTAATACGATATTTCTTTAATAAATTTTCATTACTTGCTTCTAATATTTCTGAATAATCATTTTCTTTTAATGCATTTGTTTCTACTAGATGAGCATTTACCATTCCTGTTATATAATCTTTAAATAATTGTAATGTACTTTCATGAATTGATTCACTATCTAATATTTCATTTCTTCTTGCATACATTATTTCTCTTTGATTATTCATGACATCATCATAATTTAAAAGTTGCTTTCTTATATCAAAGTTATTTCCTTCAACTCTTTTTTGAGCACTTTCAACAGATTTAGAAAAAACTTTATTTCTAATTGCTTGTTCTCCGGTGAAGCCCAAATTTTCAAGCATTCCACGATATCTATCTGATCCAAATCTTACCATTAAATCATCTTCAAAAGATACATAGAATTGTGTATATCCAGGATCTCCTTGTCTTCCAGCACGACCTCTTAACTGATTGTCTATACGTCTTGATTCATGTCTTTCAGTACCTATAACACAAAGACCTCCTAGTTCTTTTACACCTTCGCCAAGTTTAATATCAGTTCCACGACCAGCCATATTAGTAGCAATTGTTACAGCTCCTTTTTCTCCAGCATGAGCAATGATTTCTGCTTCTCTAGCATGATTTTTAGCATTTAATACTTCATGTTTAATTTTCTTTTTATCTAACATTTTAGATAGTAATTCACTAGTTTCAATTGCTATAGTACCTACTAAAACTGGTTGCCCTTCATTGTGCCTTTTTTCAATTTCCTTTACTATTGCAGCATATTTTCCTGCTTTACCTGGATATAATAAATCAGTTTCATCAATTCTTATAACTGGTTTATTTGTAGGAATGGTTATAACATACATATTATATATATTTCTAAATTCTTCTTCTTCTGTTTTAGCAGTACCAGTCATACCAGATAATTTATTATACATTCTAAAATAATTTTGGAATGTAATGGTAGCAAGAGTCTTAGTTTCTTGTTGAATTTTTACACCTTCCTTAGCTTCTATTGCTTGATGTAATCCTTCAGAAAATGCTCTTCCTTTCATTAAACGTCCTGTAAATTGGTCAACAATTATTACTGCATCATCTTGTACTACATAATCCACATCTTTATGCATGGCATAATTAGCTTTTAATGCTTGATTAATATGATGAACTAATGCTGTATTACTGATATCATAAAGATTTTTAATATTAAATCTTTGTTCGCATTTTTCTGCTCCACCATCAGTTAAACTTACAGCCTTTGTTTTTTCATCTAAAATATAATCTTCATTTTCTTTTAATATTTTAACAAAATTATCAGCTTGAACATATAGATTTGCAGATTGCATTACTCCACCAGATATAATTAATGGTGTTCTTGCTTCATCTATTAATATAGAGTCAACTTCATCCACTATACAATAGTTAAGTGGTCTTTGTACTCTATTTTCCTTTCTTACAACCATGTTATCTCTTAAATAATCAAAACCTAATTCGTTGTTAGTAGTGTATAAAATATCACAAGCATATGCTTCTTTCTTTTCTTTAGGGGATAATTCTCTTAAATTAAGCCCTACTGTTAACCCTAAAAATTTAAATATACTTCCCATCCATTCAGAATCTCTAGTTGATAAGAATTCATTTACTGTAACAATATGTACTCCTTTTCCCGTAAGAGCATTTAAATATGCAGGAAGTACACAGGTTAATGTTTTACCTTCACCCGTTTTCATTTCTGCAATATTACCATAATGTATTGCAAGTCCTCCTAGTAGTTGGCAATAAAATGGTTTCATACCTAAACATCTACTAGCAGCTTCCCTAGCAACTGCAAAAGCTTCTACTAATATATCTTCTAATGTTTCACCATTTTCTAATCTTTCTTTAAATTTATTAGTATATTCTTTCAATTCATCATCAGATAATTTTTGCATATCCTCATCTAATGCGTCAATTTCATCTGCTATTTTAGTAAATCTTTGTAATTCTTTATATTCTGTATCAAATAATTTTTTTAATACTTTTAACATCTTAATCATCTCCAATGTATATTTTATCAAAAAATATTCTAAAATACTAGTTGTATAAAGAAAAAAAGCAATTTCTTGCTTATTTCTAAACTAGTTAACTGTTATAATTCCGTAGTTACCATCTTTTCTTTTATATAGTACACATAATTCATTACTATGCATATCTTTATATACAAAGAATGAATGTCCTAACAATTCCATTTCTAATATTGCTTCTTCTTCATCCATTGGTTTCATTTCAATTGTTTTTCTTTTTACGACAGTGTTTACTTCTTCTTCATCTTCTACTGGTAATTCAAAATCAAAATTAAATTCTTTATATTTATTATTAACATTTCTCTTTTTTAATTTTGTTTTATTTTTTCTTATTTGTCTTTCTAATTTATCTAATACCAAATCAATTGCAGCATACATATCCTCATGTTCTTCTTCACTTCTTAATATAAAATTATCTGTTGGGATAGTTACCTCAATTATTTGTTCATTTCCCCTTATCTTTAGCAAAATATTTGCTGTGATAGAATCCTCTTTGAAATACTTATCAAGTTTTCCAATTTTTGTCTCAATATAATCTTTAATTGCATCAGTTACAACAAGTTTGTCGCCGCGTACATTAAATTTCATTATATCAAATCCTTTCTTACAACTTAATTATATCACACTTTTTATTTTTTTAAACAAAATTGCTAACAATAACATAATTTCACATAATATTAAAGGAAAAGTATATCTACTTCTCCTCTTTATAAAGTTTAGACAAATTGTCTAACTCTTCAACTAAACTATCTACTTGTGACCAACTAGTAAGTCTTGCACCAGACGCATATTTATGTCCTCCGCCACCAAAACGTGCTGCTAAATCATTTATGTATGGACCACTAGATCTTATATTTGCTCTAATTAAGTTACTTTTCTTATCTTCTGAAAAGAAAACCCACACTAATATTTCATCAACATATTTTAAATTATTAATCATATTTCCAGCACTTGCAGAGTCTACACCAAACTCTTTCATTAAATCCTCAGTTATTTTAATATATGCAACCCCATTATCCGTAATTTGTAAATTTTGATAAACATATCCTTGAAATTTAATTTCCGCAAATGGTCTTATGTATAATGGCTCATATATACTAGTAAAATTTAAATGAGTTTTATTAATTAATTTAGTTACTAAATCAAAAGTTTTTATAGATGTATAATCATGTAAAAATCTATCCGTATCAGATACTATTCCTGTATAAATATTTTTAGCGATATTTTCTGTTAATGGTAATTTTAAACTAAATATCATATCTAGTATTATTTGACAAGTACTAGAAGCATTGTCATCTACACAATCTATATTGGCATAGTTATCAACGATTGGGTGATGATCCATTTTTATAATATAATTATACTCTTTCAAATCTACACCATCTATTCTTTTAATGTCAGGAGTATCTAAAACAATTAATAACGAATTTTGAGGAACTTCTTCTATTTTATCTAACATTCCTAAATATTTAAACCTACTAGCAGGGTTACCAATTGCATATACATTTTTATTAGGAAATTTAGTTTTTATAATATCTCTAAGTGCTAGTTGTGAACCTAATGCATCTGGATCTGGACCAATATGTCTAGCTATTACTATATTATTATATTCCTTTATTCTTTTATATATTTTTTTATATATACTTTTCATATTACCTTTCTACAATATTATAGGTATCTCTTGCAATCATCAATTCTTCATCAGTAGGAATTACATAGCAAGGAATAGATGAATTATCAGTAGTTATACATATAGTCTCGCCTCTTGTATTATTTTTTTCTTCATCTATTTCAATACCTAATATTTTCAAAGAATCTAACACTTCTCTTCTTGTAGATATAGAATTTTCTCCGATACCCGCTGTAAATACTATTCCATCACAGCCTTCCATTTCTACATAATATTTAGCTATATAATCAACAATTCTTTTTACAAACATTTTTTGAGCAAGAGCACATCTTTTATTACCATGATTTATTCCATCTTCTATATCCCTAGAATCGCTACTTACCCCACTTATTCCTAATAATCCACTTTCTTTATTCAAAAAAGTGTCAACTTCTTTTGGGGTCAAATTTAGTTTTTCCATAATATATGGGATTATTGTTGCATCAATATCACCACATCTTGTTCCCATCATTAAACCAGCATTAGGAGTTAATCCCATCGAAGTATTAATACATTTTCCATCTACTACGGCACTAATGCTTGCACCATTTCCAATGTGACATGTAATTAATTTAGTATTATACCTACCTAATATTTCATTCATTTTTAAACTTACATATTTATGCGAAGTTCCATGAGCACCATACCTGCGAACCTTGTAATCAGTATACCAATTGTATGGGACTGCATACAAATAATTTTCTTCTTCAATGGTTTGGTGAAATGCTGTATCAAATACAGTTACATGTCTAGCACTAGGTATTACCGCTTGGGCAGCTTTTATTCCTACTATTGCTGCAGGATTATGTAAAGGAGCCAAACTAGATAATTCTTTTATTTTCTTTATAACATCTTCGGTAACTTCAACACTCTGATCAAAGTAACTGCCACCTTGAACTATTCTATGTCCAATTCCTTTTATCTCACTTAATGATGAAATTACACCATTTTCCATTAATTCTTCCATTAATATTTTAAAGGCTGCTTCATGATCTTTTAATTCAACTTCTTTTTTTATTTTTTCTTTATCTGTTTTTATTGTATAGAACGAATCCTTTAAGCCAATTTTTTCAAACACTCCTGATATTAATCCCTTTTCTTCTGGCATTTCATACAATTTAAATTTTAGTGATGAACTACCTGCATTTACTGATAAAATTTTCATTATTTACACCTCTTTCGTCTTTATTATAACATAAATAAATTTATTATGTGTATTATTTTATTAATCTTCACCCATTTGATTCATTATTTGTGGTAACATTTGTTTTTTTCTAGAAACCAATTTATTAACAAAAATTAATTGTTCTACTTTTGGTAAATCAAATGATAATTTTAAAATTTCTTCTGCTCTATCACTATATATTATGTATGACCCATTTTTTAATATATCTGTTACAAACAAAGTTACAAAATAAAAATTATTTCTTTCACATACATCGTTAAGTAAAGTTATATATTCATCTATGTCTTTTGAAATTTCTTCTATATTAGTTGTTATTATTTGACCTAATCCGATTTTCTTATTATCTACTGTATAAGTCTTAAAATCTGTATACAATATTTCTTCTATTGTTTTTCCTTTTAATGATGTACCCGCTGTTATCATATCATATCCATATTGATTATAATCAACATTGGCAATTTCACTTAATTTTTTTACTATTTCTCTATCTAGTTCTGTTGTAGTTGGAGAAGTCAAAATTAATGTATCTGATAAAATTCCTGATAACATTAATCCTGCCATATCTTTTGGAATATCTATGTTGTTTTCTTTGTATAAAGTATATATTATAGTATTTGTACTACCTACGGGCATATTTCTAAAATTAATCGGCATATTTGTACCTATTGTTCCTATATTGTGATGATCTATTATTTCTAGTATATTAGCATCTTCAAGACCAATGGCGCTTTGCTCATAGGAATTATGGTCTACTAAAATTACATTTTTCTTATTATCATATCCTACATCAGAAAATCTAAGTATACCCATACATTTTTCATTTTTTCCAAGTACTGGATAATAACTATATCTTGTTTTATTAGCTATCTTTATAAAATTGTTTATATCTTCGTTTTCATCTATACACAACACTTTCCTATCATTCAATATAGTTGTGACATTATTACACAAACTAAATAATTTAATAGTTTCTAATGTTGAATATTCAGTAAATATAATGTTTACATTATTTTCTTTTGCTAATTCAATGTGTTCTTCTTTTATTTCTCTTCCGCCCGTCACTATAATTAACTTTACACCATTTTTTATTGCATATTCTATTATACTATGACGATCTCCTACTATTAAAATGTCACTATTATTTAACTTAATTTCCTCTATAAATGTAGTACTTCTATAACCAGCTACTAATAAATTACCTTTAATTTCATCATTATATCTAAGTATTTCTTTCCCTTTTATTGCATCTATTATATTGTCATATGAAGTGTCCACTAAATTATAGTTCCCCTCAAATTGTGCTTTAGCAATATCCTTCATACCAATTATACCTAACATTTGTTTTTTACTATCTACTACCGGTATTTTACTAATTCCTGCCTTTTGCATTTTATAATATGATGTAAAAATTGATTCACCCTCATTAATTGTATAATTTTTTGTATACTTTAAATCTTTTACTTTTATATTTACATCATTTAAAAACATTGGTTCAGGTACATTAAAATAATTTAGAGCATATTTTGATTCTAAATTTATCGAACTTAATACAGCTGGTATTGTGTTAAGACCTAATTTATTTTTTAAATATGACAATGTTATTGCTGCTGTTACGCTATCCGTATCTGGATTTCTATGTCCAAATATGTATATCTCATCTTTTTTTTGCATACTTCCACTTCCATTTCTATAAGGGTATTATAACATTGTTATATTACATTGTAAATAATTATGCATTCAATTTTATTTAAGATTATTGTCAAATTATGTCGAAAATGTTATAATAAGTAAAATAGAAAAGGTGGTAAATTTAATGGCAAATGATTCAAATAATAATTTAAACAAAAAAGTTATAAAGAGAAGAAAAATTAGTTATCAAAAAGTCTTTTCTTTTATAAGCGCTGGTTTTATAATTGGATGTTGTATATTTTATGGAACCAGATTTTTAACATTATACTTAGATAATAAAAAAGAACAAATAAAATTAGAAGATACTTTATCACAAGCTATTAAAGAGAATAACAATTTAAAAGAAATTAATGGAGATTATTACTTTCAAAATGATGTAGATAATAATTATGTAATGTATTCTAATATATTATGGAGAATAATAAAAGTTAATAATGATAACACCATAAAATTAATCAGTAATGATGTGATAACATATTTATCATATGGGCAAAATGATTATGAAAATTCTTATATGAATACATGGTTAAATAAAACTGATGATGATAATACAGGGATACTAGAAAATTTGCTTAACACTCCATATAATTATTTAACAAATGACAGTATTTGCAAAGATAACATTAGCGATACTAAACACATAACATGTGATAAAATTAGTGATACAGATTTGATTGGAACTTTATCCGTATTTGATTATGTAAATGCTGGGGGAAAGGATTCTTATTTAAATATCAATAAATATTATTACTTATCTACATTAGATAGTAATAATAATATATGGTATGTTAATGATAATGGCAATGTTTCTAGTGCAGATGGAAGTGATATTTATGGTATAAGACCTACAATTACATTAAAAAGCAATAGCAAAAGTCTTAGTGGAAATGGTACTGCTAATAATCCTTATATAATAGATGAAAATTATTTATTTGGTAGTTATGTAAAACTAGGAGACGATATTTGGAGAGTTTACGATATTGATGAAGATAACATTAAACTATCTTTAAATGATTATTTGAAAGAAGATGGAGAAGATTTTTTATATAAATATTCTACTAATGGATATTATCATAATGATACAAAAAAAGGATCTCTTGCATATTACCTAAACAATACATATTTAAATAGTTTATCATATAAAAACAGTATAATTAACATTAAATGGTCAAACGGAATTTATGGTTCTAGTAATGATTACAATTATAAAGACACATTAAATACAAAAGTAGATACAAAAGTTACTGTTCTTAGTATTGGAAATGTTATACTAAATGGAGAATTATCAGATTACTACTTATCAACCGGAATTTCTGAATCCAGTTCATTAGTATATACGGTAAAAGATAACGGTACATTATATGGAAAAAGTTCTACTAGCGAAGCTAGAGTTGTACCAACAATAAGTATTGATAAAAATGTTTTAACAAAAGGAAATGGTACTATTAATAGTCCTTATGAAATGGAGTAAGTTATGAAAGAAAAGAAAAATAAAAAGAAAAAAAAGATATATAAATCCACAATAGTGTTCATAATTTTAGATATAATTGTAGCTGCATGTTTCTTTATTACTTATGGACCTTATGACAAATTAAGAAACCTTTATGTCACAACTGCAATGAAAACTATGAACCATCAATATTTTGCTAAAATATTCTATAGCGATGCAACTATTGAAAAAATTATGGCGTCAAATTATTTTGTTGAAATAAATGAAGACTCTGACTTAGATGAATTAGTTATTGATACATCAGAACGTGATCATTATGACAATGAATATCAAGAAGAATTATTAACTAGGGATCCAGGAAATGACTTATACAAAATAATTGACTTAAAGGTTGGTAGTAGTAATGGCTATTTAGTAGCTATTTACCAACCAGAAAAAGTAAAATTAATTTCAAGCAAACAATTTAACGCAGGAACATACGGAGAAAGAATTTTAACGATGTGCGAAAGATATGGTGGAGTTGTTTGTATTAATGGTGGCGGTTTTGTTGATAACGGAATGGGATCTGATATACCAATAGGATATGTAATAAAAGATGGAGAAATTGTATGGCCTGCTGATGGAAATAGTGATGCAAGAGGAAATTTAGTAGGAATGACAGCAGATGGTAAACTTAAATTAATGAGTAATGCTAATGGACAAGAAGCATTAGATGCTGGCGTTATTGATGCAATGGAATTTGGCCCTTTCCTTATCGTTAATGGTAAATCACTAGAAATTACTGGTGATCCTTGGGGTAAAGCACCAAGAGTAGCTATTGGTCAAACAAAAGAAGGTGTATTATTATTCTTAGTTGTTGATGGTGAAAACTATATAAATGGTGCTTCACTTAGGGATATGGTAGAAATATTTGAAAGATATGGAGCAATTAATGCTGCCAACTTAGATGGTGGACAATCATCTTCATTAGTAATTAATAACAAATTATATAACAATCCTCCAGCTGCTGCAAAAGCACAAGGTGGAAGATATGTTGTTACAGGATGGGGATTAATCCCATAGAAAAAAGACTTCATTTTGAAGTTTTTTCTTTTATTTAGAATTATTTAATATGGTATCTATATTTATTTCTTTTTTATTATCTATAATAGTATCTATTATTATATTTTCAATATTAGATACTATTATTTTATTTATTTTTCTTGCTCCAAACTCTTCATAATTACTTAAATTTATTATTTCCTTAATTACATTATTTGATATATTAATTTTATATTTTGAATATTTGTTTTTTAACTTTAATAATTCATTTTTTATAATTTTTTTAATATTTTCTTCATTTAATCTATTAAAATCAACTATTCCATCTATTCTATTAATAAAAGCTAAGTTAAATTCACTTTTTAATGATGATAAAATTTGATTTTCATGTTCAATATTAAATCCTACACTATTATTTTCATATCCTATATTAGTGGTCATTATTATTATATTATTATTAAATTTTATTGTATTTCCTTTTGCATCTTTAATTTCTCCTTCATCTAATATTTGATATAATAAATTTATAATTTTAGGATGTGCTTTATCTATTTCATCTAATAAAATTACACTATTAGGTTTATTTCTAATTTCTTCTAAAATATTTTTATTATCATCATATCCAACATATCCCGGGGCAGATCCAATAATTTTATTTACAGACATTGAATCTGAATATTCACTCATATCTAATCTAATAAAATTATTTTCTCCAACTAATTCTTTAGCATATATTTTAGCAAGGAAACTTTTTCCTACTCCCGAAGGTCCTACAAACATAAGCGAATAAACTTTATTATCTTTATATCCAAGTTTAATTCTTTTAGTAATATTTACTAATTTATTAATTGCATTTTCTTGTCCAATAATATTATTTGTTAATTTATTTTCTATGTTTTTAATTGTTTTTGCATTATCTTGTAATATTTCATAAACCGGTATTTTTGTCTTAATGTTAATAATATTAGCAACATCTTTGATTGTCACTTCTTTATATTCTGTTCTTTCATTATTATTTAATTGAAGTTCATTAATTTTTGACAATATTTCTTTTTCTTCTTTTCGATATTCATATGCTTTTTCTAAATTATTTTCTATAATAAAATCATTCTTTAATCTACCTAATTTCTTTAATCTTTCATTCAATACATCAATTTCACTTTTATTAATATTACTTTGTATACTTACTTTAGCACATACTTCATCTAGTACATCAATAGATTTATCTGGTTCATTTCGATCATATATATATTTCTCGGTTAAATTTAATATTTCATCTATCAAAAAATCAGATATTTTTACTTTATGATATTTCTCATATATAGGTCTTAACTTTAATAATATATTTTTAGTTTTTTCTTTAGAAGGAGATTCTACTATTATTTTCTGAAATCTTCTTTCTAGAGCACCATCTTTTTCTATAAATTTTTTATATTCAGAAATAGTTGTAGCCCCAATACATTTTATTTTTCCTCTTGCTAAAGCAGGTTTTAATATATTTGAGGCATCTATTGCTCCTTCGGCTCCACCGGCTCCTACTAATGTATGTATTTCGTCAATAAATAAAATTATATCTCCATCTTCTTCAATTTCTTTTAATACTTTTTTTATTCTTTCTTCAAATTCTCCTCGATATTTTGTTCCTGAGACAGCAGAAGCCATATCTAAGGATATTACTTTTTTATTTTTTAAAGTTTCCGGAACTCTATTAGATACAATTAAATTACATAATTCCTCTACTATTGCTGTTTTACCTACCCCTGGTTCACCTATTAATATAGGATTATTTTTAGTTCTTCTACATAATATTTCAAGTACCCTACCAACTTCTTCTTCTCTTCCAATAACTGGATCTAATTCATTATTTTTAGCTTTATCAGTTAAATTAACTCCTAATTCTTCTATCAATAACTTTTTATTTCTTTTATTTCGTACTTTTTTATTTTTTTTAGATATAAAATATTCATAAATATCATCCATATCTACATTCATTTTAATAAATATTCTAATTGCTATTCCTTCACCCTCTTCAATTAATGATGAAAATAAATTTTCAATTCCAACCTCACCATTTGAATTATCTTTGCTATCAATGATAGCATTTTCTATTATTTTCTTTAAAAGCGGTGTATATAAGAATAATTCTGTTTCCTTAATGCCTTGACCTATTATATTTATAATTTCAGTTTTAAATGAATCATAATTGACACCATAATCATTTAACTTATTAGAAATTATATTTTTTTCTTTTAATATTGACAATACCAAATGTTCTGTACCAACATAAGGATGTTTTAAATCTTTCATCTCTTCTTTTGCATTGTTTAAAATAATTTGTGCTTCTTCGCTAAAATTACCTAACATTTTATACCCCTTTCTTTATATCCTATGAATATTATGTATAACTTTTGCTAGTTTTAAACACACACAACAAAAAAAGATAATTTTCATTATCTTAATCATCTGCAAAAAAGTCATCAAAGAAAGCATCATCACTAGTTCCATCTTCATATATATTATCAGTTGGATCTGCTTTATCTTCTTCTTGAACCCTAGCTTGTACTTCTTTTTCTTTCTTTTCTTCTTCCTCAAGTTCTGCTATTTTAGCATCTATTCTTTTAACTAAATCATCTACATTAAATCCCGAATCACTTGAATTGCTAGAAGAGCCAAATGAAGGTAATCCACCCATACCACCAAATGGTGAACCTCCTAATGAACTTCCTCCAAACATTGATGACATATCTGGTCCAGACAACATTTCATTCATTTTTTCTTTTTTCTTTGCTTTTACAAATTCTCTTATTTCAAATAATTCAACCGATCTTCTTTCCCTAGTAGGAAATACAGCTTTACCATAAGTTTTTCCCCAATCCATCTTAAAATTAGGTACTAATTTTGTTTTAAAAGGCATCATCCTAAGTCGCATAGTTATAATTTCAAACTGACTTAATCTTTGTAAATCACTTACTGTAACAAGTGGTGTAGATGCAGTTTTATCTTTCTCTTTTGATTTTACTTCACCACACATTTTACTTATTTCCTCTAATGCTGCTAATTCGTTACTTATTAGATACATTATATTACAGTTACCTTTTATAGTTTCTGCATTATCTTTACCATATACTTGTGTTAATTGCGCATAGTTTTGAATGATAAAGTTAAATCTAATCAATCTACTTCTTGCCGCTGTTACCATTGTTGTAACATCTTTTAATGGTGGCATATTAGCAAACTCATCCAATATAAAGTTTGTTCTATAAGGAAGTTTTCCTCCACTTTCTTGAGCTACATCAATCAAAGTTTCATAACATTGTTTAATAAAAATTGTAGCAAGAGGATGCAGTGTCTTCTTTTCATCTTGAATTATCATAAATACTGCTGTCTTCTTTCTTCCAATATCTTTCATATCAAAATCACTATAACTTAACATTTCAGATAAATTTTCACGAGAAGAAAATATTTTAATTTTTTGTTTAAAAGTTGATAAAATACCACCTTTTGTTTCTTCTGGCGCATATACGGTACCTGAAGCATTAATATATGCTGGTTTAGAAGGATCTTTTCCATTAAAATATTCTTTGATATAGTTACTATTTGGACCTCCAAATCTTTCTTCACCAATTGTAGCCATTAAATTTATACTATTTAAATTTATTTGATTTTCTGTTCCATCTTCAAAAAGTCCAAGTGAAAGTCCGGAGAAATAGTCCGCTCCTGATTTTTCCCAGAAAGGATCAGCATTTCCACTCTTTTCTTCATACAATATATTTAAAGCTAAATCATCCAGTAATTCTATTGCTTTATCCATATTTCCTTCTTTATATAAGTTATAAGGAAGCGTCATCGGGTTCCATGCATTACCCTTCTGAGGATCACGGAAATTAAGAACAACTATATTGTATCCTCTTTCTCTAAGCATCTCTGCCGTATTTTCATATATTTCACCTTTAGGATCTGTTATAATCATTGATTCTTCGTGTTTAGCTAAACTTTGAACAAGTGGGAATACAACAATTTGTGTTTTACCCGAACCTGTGGCACCCACTATTAAATTGTGCATTTCACCATCGTCTACCCACATCTTATGTCCATCATTTATAACAACAAGACCTGCAGCATCTGCTGAATATGCTTTAGGATCAACTTCTTTCAAAGTTTTCTTCATTTCTCCATCTTTACACCATCTTGAATATCCCTTATCTTTCTTCTTTGTGGAAAATCCAAATCCCTTTTCTCTATCAAAAAAATAAGAACCTACTGCTGTAAAAATACCTACTAACGCTAATAAAAACAAAGTTAATGTCGCACCAATAAAATCAGGTGTAAAAGCTTTAAAAGGAACAATTCCATATACTTTTCCTTCGGTAGCCAAAGAATTAGCATTTAATACACCAATTGCACACATATATAATAAAAATATACAAAATCCACAAAAAATTGCTATATCTTTTGGTTCTGCTCTAAATTTCATACTATTCCTCCTCATAATAAATCATTTTAATTATAACACATTAAGTAAAATGTATCAATTATTTTTGTTTTATCTAGTAGATTATTTTCTTTTATGATATTATTAAAATAAGGAGATGTTTTATGAATGATTTTTTTGTTAATGAGGAAATAAAAAAATTTATTTTTAAGTATAAAAAATTTATGACTAAAGATATATATATATAACAAACAAGATGTACTATACATTTTTAAAAAAATATAAATACTTATATACTTATATTCATTATAATGATAACAATTATAATTTTTTAAGAAACATTATTATTAACCAAAAACAACTAATTAAAAGACACAACTCTAATTATATTAATCGCAAACTAATAGAACATAAAGAATATTTTGATAATATGTTTAAAAATATTGATGAAAATATTTTACTTGATGATAATCAACGAAAAGCAATTATTTGCGAGGAAAATAATCTCTTAGTAATCGCAGAGAAGCAGGTTCTGGGAAAACTACTACAATGACTGCTAAAGTAAAATACTTAATAAATAAATGTAATTACAACGAAAAAGATATTGCTATTGTCTCTTTTACTAATAAAGAATGTGATGAAATTAAAGACAAATTACAAAATGGATTTGAATTAAATAATATTGATGTGTATACATTTCATAAATTAGGTCTTATTTTACTAAGATCTTCTACTAATAAAAAATTAGACATTATTGAAACTAGTGGTCAATTTAAAATATTCATAAATTATATAAAAAACATTTTATTTAAAAATAAAGAGAAATTTAATAATTTTTATAATGCATTTAACGATATATTAAATTTAAGTGATAATTTTAAAAATTTTAACAACTTTAAAGAATATCATGACTATTTATATAAAAGAAAATATACTAAAAATAATACTGATTTAAAAAAATATATTGAGGCTGAGGTTAATAAAAGAAAAAACTATTATAAAACAATTAAAGGAGAAGTTGTAAAATCTAAAGAAGAAGTTGATATTGCCAATTTCTTATATTTAAATTCTATTGATTATGAATACGAAAAAAGTATAAACAAAAATATTAAAAATAATAAAACTTATAAACCTGACTTTTATATCTATGAAAATGAATTGTTTAACTATGTAGAACATTTTGGTGGAGATGAATTAGAAAATAACAGTAGTTTTACCGAAAAAGAACTAAAAAATTATTTATCAACATTAAAACTAAAAAAAGAATATCATAAAAAATATTTTGATAAAGATTTATTCATAATAAGTTATTCTAACAAAGATAGAAATAAAATTATTAATAACTTAAGAGAAGAAATAAAAAAACGAGGATATACTTTTAGAAAAAGAAATTTAAACGAAGTATATGAAACACTAAAAAATACTAGTGAAGATGTTTACTTTTATGATTTTATAAATAATCTATTAATACCATTTATTAGTTATTTTAAAGGAAGTAATAGAGATAAAAATAACTTTAAAGAATTATATAAACAAATACATGATAATAAACTTTTACTAAAACTTAAAGTTATTGAAGATTTTTATAATTATTATGAAAATAAACTTAAAGAAAATAATTTAATTGATTTTGAAGATATGATCAACTTAACATATGAAAATATTAATAATATAAAAGAAAAAGATTTAGAAGTTAATTACAAATATATAATTATTGATGAATATCAAGATATATCAGTACAAAGATATAATTTAACTGCTAAAATTGCTAATTTATTTAAAGCTAAAATATTTGCAGTGGGAGATAATTATCAAACTATCTTTTCTTTCGCAGGTTCTAGAATTGATTTGTTTACTGAATTTAAAACATATATGAAAGATGCAAGTGTAATACCAATTGAAAATACATATAGAAATTCTCAAGAATTGTTAGACCTAGCCAGAGACTTTATTAATAAAAATAAATGTCAAATTGAAAAAAGATTAAAGTCAAGTAAGCATTTGGATAAACCTGTAGAAATATTTACATATGATGATAGTAATGTATATGCAAGAGATACTAACAAATCTAAAGTAATTAATGATATTATTATAAACGTCTATAAAAATAATTATAAAGATAAAATATTACTACTAGACAAATATAAAAAAGATATTGAATCTATTACCAACAATGATTATTTTATTAAAAAAAATAAAGAAAAAATAATATGTAATAATTGTAAAGAAGCCAACATTACATATTTAACTATTCATTCTTCAAAAGGATTAGGATTTGATCAATGTATTTTAATTAATTCCACTGATGATAAATATGGATTTCCTTCAAAAATTGAAGATGACCCATTAATAAAGTTAATTAAACCTAATAATGAAGAAAATATATTATTTCCTGAAGAAAGAAGATTATTTTATGTTGCACTAACTAGAACTAAAAATAAATTATATATAGTTTGTCCTAAATCTAAAGTATCAACATTCGTAAAGGAAATTGCTTATAACAAAAATGTTTTAATACATAAGAATCCAGAATAATACTTGGATTCTTTTTTGCAAAAAAAAAGAGTAGTATCTACTCAAATTAATGATTATCAATTAAATGAACATTATCTAGAAGAACTCCTGTTCCTTCCGCTACACATGTAAGTGGACTTTCTGCAATAAATACAGGAACTTTTAATTCTTGTGATAATAATTGATTAAATCCATCTACTAGTGCACCTCCACCAGTAAGTACAATACCCTTATCTATAATATCTGCAGATAACTCAGGTGGAGTTTGTTCTAATATACTTTTAGCAGCCTTAACAATAGTATAAACACTCTCTCTTAATCCTTCTTCTACTTCATCTGAAGTAAGAGTTATTGTATGTGGAAGTCCCGTAACTAAATCTCTTCCACGAACTTCCATCTTTTCTACTTTAGAACCAGGAAATACTGTACCGATTGTCATCTTTATATCTTCAGCAGTTCTTTCTCCTACTAAAAGCTTGTACTTGTCTTTTATATATTTAATTATATCATTATCAAAAGCATTACCTGCTACTCTAATTGATGTGCTATTTACAATTCCTCCTAAAGAAAGTATTGCTATGTCTGTTGTTCCTCCGCCAATATCAATTACCATATTAGCACTAGGTTTAGATATATCCATACCTGCCCCAATTGCAGCCACTTTAGGTTCTTCTTCCAAAAATACTTTTTTAGCTCCCGTTCTTTCAGCAGCTTCTTTTATAGCATTTTTTTCTACTTGTGTAATATTTGAAGGACAACAAATAAGTATTCTAGGACGAGAAAAAAAATTCTTACCATTTACTTTCTTTATGAAATAATTAAGCATAACTTCCGTTGTTTCAAAGTCCGCAATTACACCATCTTTCATTGGTTTTATTGCTTTTACTTTTCCTGGAGTTCTCCCTAACATTTCATGAGCATCTATTCCTACTGCAAGTGGTCTTTTTGTTTCTGAATCAATTGCCACTACACTTGGTTCATTTAATACTATGCCTTGTCCTTTTATATATATAAGTACATTTGCAGTACCTAAATCTATTCCGATGTCTTTATTAAACATTAAATCACCATCCCTAGTTCTTATTTTACCACATTTAGCCATTTTTAGTTGCTTTTTTTAAGTAAAAACTTCATTTTTGTCGCTTCTCCACCTCTTATATGTCTAATATCAGTGTGATACTGTAAAATTTTAGCAACTTCCTTATATTTTTCTTTATTTATTTCTAATAATCTATCACTTAAATCTTTATGAACTGTACTTTTACTTACTTTAAATATACTTGCTATTTCTCTTACTGTTTTATTTGTTTTTATTATATAATCACTTTCTTCTATTACTCTCTCCATAATCTTTTTATTCATATAATTCACCTAGTAAATTATATTTATTAATTATGAGTTTATGTGAAAAAAGCGGAAAAATACCGCTTAATCTAAATCTTCTAAGTTTTTATCATAGTATTCTTCAGGATTAACCACTAATCCTTGGTAATACAATTCAAAATGTAAATGATTACCCATATCACTATTTATATTAGAAGTTCCACTTTTACCAATTGCTTGTCCAGAAATAACTTTATCGCCTTCTTT
This sequence comes from uncultured Bacilli bacterium, assembly GCA_944371525.1. Lineage (GTDB taxonomy): Bacteria > Bacillota_I > Bacilli_A > RF39 > UBA660 > CALVVX01. The sequence goes on from CALVXP010000001.1 coordinate 68,584, forward strand.
AACATTAACTTCTGACAAACTTTGATATACACTAACAAGTTCAGTATTGTGTCTTATTTCTACTACATTCCCTAAAATACTATCTTCTTTAACACTTATAACATCTCCGTCCATTATAGATAATACATCAAATACATTATCTGATTTATAATCTACACCAGAGTTTTGCATATAAGTATTTTCATAATAAACAATAGCATTTTGTTGATCTTTTGCATCAGCTTTGTAATCGTAAAAACTTTTTGCAATAGTAACACCTTCTGCTACATAAGGTTTATTAATTTTTGTTTTAGTAGATACTACAGGTAGTTCTTGATCCTTATCATCAGTAATTTCTCCATCGACATATTCAATTTCATTTTTCATTTCATTAGCATCAAACATTGAATTACTAATAATAGATTGAATTAAGTACATACTAAGTACTAACATAATTACTGATAAAGCATAAATAGTAGGTAATACAAATGGTTTTAATTTTCTCTTTGTCATCTTTCTTTCACCTCTATTATATTTTTTTACCAAAACAAAAATTATATACACTAATTTTGAATTTTTTTTATTTCCGCACCAGTATAATAATATTTTAATATTTGCATATAGTTGTAACCTTCTTTTGCCATTCCAAGTGCTCCATATTGACTCATTCCAACTCCATGTCCATAACCTTTAGTATCTATTACAACATTTGTACCAACTTGTGTTAAATTAAAATCAGTTGAACGAAGTCCTAATTTGTTATAAACATCAGTTGCATTTAACATATTTCCATTTATTTCTAATTTTATTATTCGATTAGTATCACTTCTTTCAAGTACATTAAAACTTAATTCACTTTTATATTCAAGTCCTAATTTTTCATAAAATTCTTGTAATGAGACTGTTTTTTGGCTATTAAAAACACTAGAAGTTTGTGCATCCCATTTTGATTCTACACTTTTTAAATAAGGAAGTTCTAAATTAAATACCACACTAGCGTCTTCAGTATATCCATTGCTTGTAGAAAAAAATAAAGCATCTATAATTTCTCCATCATATTCTAAATATTCATCTATCGTCTGGTTAACCGCTGTTCTAAGTTTATTTATATTTACAACATAATCTTTTCCCCATGCTTCTTTTAAATAATTATCATCTAAATATACTTGATTTAAAACACTGTCTACTACATCATATTCACTATCTTTATTATACTCTAATCTTTTTAAAACATAACTTCTTGACGCTACCGCTTGTGCTTTTAATGCTTCTAATTCAAAATATACTGGCATTTCACCTGCTAAAACTCCTACTATATATTCTTCTAGTGGAACTATTTGTATTTCGTTTGTACTGAGTCTTTTAACTCTAACATTTATATTATTTATATATTTTAATTCTATTTCTTCTATTTCATTTATACCAAGTATATTGACAATAAAAAAAGGAATAAAAATTAATATTATGGTAAATAAGATTATCTTCTTCATTTTTTACCTCTTTTCAATAATTCATTACTCCTACAAAATCACTTAAAAAACTAACTAATAAATATGATATACAAAATGCTAAAATTATATAAAATACTCTTGCTTGATATTCTTTGTTTTTTTTAAATATTCCATTAATATTTATACTGTCTAAACTCCATATAACAAGTGGGAATATAAGTACATATAAAATAATTTTAGTCATTATCTATCACTTTTATTTTATTATTTCTAATTACATATTTTTTTACATTTGAAAATGGTGTTTCTATAAACTTAATTACTACTTGCTTAGTAGTTTCATCATCCATTTCTTCAGATATTGCTAATACATTTGCATCATTATGTGCCTTAGATAAAATTGCTTCAGCAACACTAGATACTTTAGCACAAATAATATCATGCATCTTATTTAATGCTATACTCATACCTATTCCTGTACCACATATTGCTATTCCTAAATCAACTTCTTTTTCTCTAACAGCGATTCCTAATTTTTTAGCATAATCAGGAAAATCTACTGATTCTTCACTATCAGTACCATAATTAATTACAGTATATCCTAATTTTTCTAAAAATTGTGTCAAATATTGTTTTTTCTTATAACCTCTATGGTCATTTGCTATTCCTATTTTCATATTATTACCTTCTTTCATTATTATTATATCATTATATAGAGAAAAAAAGAAACTAAATAATTTCTTTTCTACTCATTTATAATATCAATTGTGGCATAATCTGTATTAACTAATTGCACTAATACAGGAATATTAAACTTACTTAATTTTTTTATAAATTTATCAAATGAACTTAAAAACAAATCTATTCTGTTTATTAATAATTCATCAATGCAAGTAAATCCTATTTCTTTCATATAGTTAATTATTTTTATACATTCATCTTCATTTATTGATAAGCTACTTAATGCCGATGGATTATTATTTTTTATTATTTCAATTAATATATCTTCATTTATGTTTGTTTTTTTTAGAAAATCTATCATATTCTATAAGACCTCCCTGGATTAAATATTTTATCAACACAATTTTTTATTGTCTTATATTGTTCTTCTGTTAAAATGCTGTCTTTACATACTGCATACATAATACTATCAACAGTACCCGCAATTGATTTTTTTATCATTGTTTCATAATATCTTAATACTTTAAATCTTGAAATAATAACTCCATTAAAATTATATCTATAATCATCTTCTTTACACATTTCTTCAAGTCTTTTTATAAAGGAATCGTTATATACTAACACTAGTGGTCCAAAATTATCTTCTTGCATTATTATTTCATTATATTTTGGAGAAAAATCAGGATGATATTGTCCTATTACAGTAGAACCATTTGTTTTATTTATGCCATATCCGTTAAACTTATCAACAGTAATATTTGATGGCAAAACAACTTTTTTATCAAACTTTTTATATAAATCATTATTAGTTAATCCTTCTTGTTTTGCTTTTATTATTCTATATATCATTGAGTTACCAACTGTAACCTTAGAAAAATTACTTAACACATAATCAAAGCATCCAACCTCTATAAAATGATCTAACATAGTTAATGGTTCTGGTGCTTTCATACAACTAAATGTTGAAGAAATAGTTTCTACTGGTATATTATATAATTCAAAGCCTTTAAATTTTAACGCAAAAGTATTATGTGCAATTACCATAGACGATGAACATTTTTTCATAATATCATTTATGTTCGATACACCTTTGTTTAATAAAAATTCTCTATTTTTTATATAATGTTCAAAACCACCGACCATATATTTTTTATCACTTGGCGGTCCACCTATTCCTGTTTTCTTATATGTCCTTTTTCCTTTTATAAACAAACTTATTTCATCTAAATAATTATCAAATACTTGATTTAATATTAAACCTTCTTCTTTGCTATCTATTTTAATATTTTCTATTATTGTATTAACTATTTGTGGAGTTGACAAAGTTAATAATGTTACAAATTGATTTTCTCTACTAGAAATATCGATTCTTATATTGTTTTCTTGCAATATTGACAAAATAGAACTCATATTAATCATACTACCAAATTTTATAATTAATTCTTTGTTTTTATCCTTTAATACATTAAAATTATAATTATATTCTTTTAATAAATTTATAATATCTTCTTCATTATTATTAACTTCTAATAATTCTTCTATTTTTTCATCATTATTATCATCTATTAAGGAAACATCACCTTTTGTTATATTTGCGATTGAAGAATTAGTTAAATTAATAATTATTTCTATATATTCTTCAATTGATAAATCAGTTCCAATATATTTATCTAATATTTTTCTTAACTCTTCTATATCTTTTGCGCTAAAATAATCATTTGCATCTAATCCACTAACTTTTGTTATCAATTCATTTATTTCATCTGTTTCCTTCATTCTTTTATTTTGCTCTATTTGATTACCAATCTTATCTAATTTATCATTTATTTCATTAATAATATTACTAATTAAATTTTTTATATAATTAATTTGCTCTTCTGTTATACTAATTAAATCATTTGCATTCTCAAAAATGAAACGATAAAAATTAATTTTTTCTTTTACTTCCTCAGTAATCTTTGATGTATATTTTGATAACTCTTCTAAATTTAAGTCTACTATACTTTTAGGAGTGTTTACTATTTTTTGCAATTCTATTAATAATTTTTTTAATTGATTTTTTTCTATTTCTAACTTAGAAATTTCTTTATTGTTTTCACTTATATGGTTTATTTCTTTTTGTAATAATTCAATTATTTTATTTTTTCCCATAATTACACTCCTTTCTTTTCTCTGTTTTTAGCTATTTTTTCTAATTGTTTTACTGTTACTATTCCATCAAGTAGCATTTTTTGAGCTTTGTCAAAACTTTTTTCATCAAAATCAGTACCAAATAAATTAAATATTTGTGTTATTTGCTTAATATAAATGTCATATATTCTATTAAACTCATCATATACACTTTGATTTTTGGAATCACTGTATTTAAAACCAAAATTAACTACTAACACCAAATTAAATCTTTTACTATTTTTAAATTCTTTGCCTATTTTATCTCTATTTTTACTAGAAATTGGTACTTGAATAAAGGCTACTCTCGATTGATTTCTTCTTACTTTATACATTTGCGGTTCTCTAATTGGTTTAACAATACTTGTTGTATATTTCTCCATAAATTCGAAATAACTTACATTATTCATATTATTTATGCTTCTATATGTATCCATTAAATTATCATTTGCAGATATATTTTCAATTGTATTAAGCACTATTGGAATACCAGCAGCATCATTTAAAAATATTACATAATTTTCTTGGTCGTTAGAATTTACTACTGTTTCTTCTGGTGAAATTACTATACCTTCACTTTTTATTTTTTCATAATCTTTATCTAAGTTATCCAAAGATGAAACAATACTATCACTTATTTCTTTTATACTTTCTTTATATTCTTCTACTCCAAATGATAAAATTTCTTCATCAGTTAATTCCGTTAACATTTTCCAATCATTTATTAATGATTTCATCTTATCTAAATTTTTCATAAATACAATATCAGTAAGTGAAATATCTAATTTAAGAGATTTTAATCCAACTTCATCTCCTTTTTGTAAATAACCATATGCTATATCAATAAGTTTTTGTTTATCTTTATCATAAGTTGCATATATAAATCTTGACTTTTTAGATAACTCTAAATACTTATTTATTCTAACTTCTTCTACCAATAATATATCATCATATTTTATATCTAAATATTGTGGCATTTGTTTTTCTTCTGTTTTACCTGTATAAGTATTAATTATATATTCAAATATTTCTAATATACTATCTTTATTTTTTTCTAAATTAGGTAATAAATTTTGATTTATATCATCATATATTAATTTCCATTTATCTGTTCCTGCGGCTTCATATATTTCTTTTCTTCCATTAATAGTAAATTCACCATCTAAAAGTTCTAATAAGGAACTATCACCAGTTACTCCCCTTAATTCAGATATAATGATTTTTATTTTGTTTAATATACTTTTTTCTTCCGGAGTTAAATTTTCTTGTGGTATTTCTTTTGGAGGTTCTAATTCCAATGTTTGTGATGATTCTTCTCCAATTTCTTTAGTTATCTCACTAGCCCTTGTATCTATCTCTTTTATTCTACTATTTGTTTTTAATTTTTGCTTATTTATTTGATATGTTATATTGAATTTAGAAAATTCCATTATTAAATTTAATATTACTTCTTTATCTAATGTTGAACTTTTAAGAAATTCAAAAAATGCATTTAATTCATCTGTTTCTAAATATTTATTAATACCATCCTCGTTAAATAAAGTTAAATAATTTTCATAAATACTTATAAGTGCTTGTGATTCTTCATTTTTTCTTTTTAACTTATATATCTGAATCTCAAGAGTTTTTAAGAGATGGTTTAATCTGTCTGAAATTATTTTGTAATATTTATTTGCTTCAATTATTTGGGGATCATTACTTAAAAACGGATTATCAATATAACTACTGTATGCACACAACAACTGGTATTTTTTTATTAAAGATTGATCATTTTTTAAAATTTCTGTACAAATAACTTCATGAGTAGAATTATCCAATTTGTTTAATTGATTTCTAGGAGTACTCAAAAACAATTTGATAGCATCATACAATTTTAAAGTATCTTTACTTTTATCTTGCCTTAAATTACTAATTTTCAATTCTAAATATTCTTTTAGTATTTCATATATATTTTTCATTTGTTCACCCCTATTTTAATCGCTTATTGTATTCTGATATTTTCAAATTATTATATTTTTCATTAAACAAGTCATATGCTGATTTCAAGAAAGTTATATCTAATTTTAATAAGATTTGTAACTCTACTATTTTTTTCTTTATATATTCCAATATACTGTCACTAAAATATAATTTGTTATTTAATAGTTCCTCTATTTCTTTTATAATTTCGTTTACTGTTTGTTTAACCTCGGGATTTATTACCTTTACTCTTTTAATTCTAACTAATTCTAATCTTATTTTGTCTTCCTCTGTTATTTCTTTGTCATCAATATTATATATTTTCTTTTCATATTTTTTTAATTCTTCTTCTATATCTTCAAGATGATTTAATCTATTTGCTTTCTTATAAAAATTAAATAAACTAACAAATAATAACTTGTTTTCGGTTGATACTAAATTATCATTATATATATACTTCTTTATTAAATTAATATCTAATTCTTGTTTATCCATTTTAAGACCTCCTTACCTACTATAATTTTACCATTTTTTTACCTTAAAGTAAATAAAAAAGAAACCTTATTTAGTTTCTTGATTAAATCCATATTTCTTATTGAATTTTTCTACTTGTCCTTTTCTTCCACCAAGAGTTTGTTTTCCTGTATAGAAAGGATGACATTTAGAACATACTTCAACACTAATATTTTCTTTTGTTGATTTTGTCTTAAAAGTATTACCACAAGCACATGTTACAGTAGCTTCAACATAATTTGGATGAATATTTGCTTTCATTTTATCTCTCCTTCCGCCATGACAAAAGTCATAGAAATATAAATACGCATAATATTATATCAGTATTTATTTATTTTTTCAACTATTATTTGTGAAATTTTTTGATATCCTTCATTATTTAAATAAAAATTAGTATTATTTGTAAAGTAATTATTATTATTAATTATTTTATCTATATCTATAAATTCAAATCCTCTTTTCTCAACTATATTTTTAAGTTTATAATTGACATAATTAAATATATCATTATTATTATTTGTTGTATTGTAATACCCTAATACTATTACTTTTTTATGATTATATCTATCTACTTCTTTTAATAATAATTCCATATCGCTAAGCATTCCATCGATATAACTATATATATTATTATTATCTACAAGTATTTTATAGTAAAGTTCATTCATACCTAATGATATAGTTACAATATCAGCTTTTTTTAACAATTCATTAATAGATACATGATCATTATTAACTACTATTTCTTCTTTATATTTTATTATTCTAAGTAAATCTGTAATTCGATAATCTTTATCCACAAAACTATTGTTAAAACCTTTTAATTTATTTTTACTAGTTAAATAATTTTTAATACTATCTGTATAATTATAAACTGACACATTACCTTCGTCTGTTATACCCTTAGCTATACCGTCTCCAATAGAAAGATAGAATAATTCATTATCAATAGTTAAATTATATATAAAATAACAAGATAGAAAAAGAATTAATATAGATATAATTTTTTTCATAGTTTTACCTCATTAAATTATATTATATTAATTCTATTTTAGCACCAACCTCTTTTAGTTTTTCAACAATGTTATCGTATCCTCTTAATATATATTTTATATTATCAATAGTTGTTGTACCCTCTGCAATTAGTCCACAAATTAACATAGATGCTCCTCCTCTTAAATCTGTTGCACTAACATCGCACCCTGTTAATTTTGTTTTACCTCTTATTATTGCAGTTCTATTTTCATTAACTTTTATATTTGCACCCATTCTTATAGTATCTGGGATATTCTGAAATCTATTTTCCCATATTGTTTCAGTTACTTTACTTAATCCATTACATTGGGTTAAAAATGGTATTAATGGTTGTTGTAAATCTGTAGGAAATCCTGGATATACTAGTGTTTTAACTTTTACAGCTTTATAATTTCCTACTTCTTTTACTGTTATGTAGTCTTCTCCTACTTCCATTTTTACTCCTGCTTCTTTTAATTTAGAAATCAATGATTCTATATGACTTGGTATTATTTTATTTATCGTTAAATCATTTCCTAATAACGCCGCAATTATTAAATATGTTCCTGCTTCTATTCTATCAGGTATTACTTCATGGAAACATCCTTTTAAAGTGTTTACTCCTTCTATTTTAATAATGCTAGTTCCTGCTCCTGTTATTTTAGCACCCATGTTATTTAAATAAGTAGCTACATTCACTATTTCTGGTTCCTGAGCAGCATTTTCTATAACAGTTTTACCTTTTGCTTTTACTGCTGCTAGCATTATATTTATTGTTGCTCCAACACTTGGAATATCTAAATATATTTTATTTCCTTTAAGTTCTTTAGCTTCTAACTTAATATAACTTCCTTCTTCGCTAATAGTAGCTCCTAACTTTTCAAAACCTTTTAAGTGCAAATCTATTGGTCTTTCTCCAATTGAACATCCTCCTGGAAAATACATTTCAACTTTATGAAATTTACCAAGTAAAGCTCCCATAAAATAATATGATGCTCTTAATTTTACTGATAATTCTTCTGGAATTATTTTGTTTTCCACATTTTTAGAATCAATAATGACAGTATTTTTTTCTCTTTTAACATCAGCATTTAAACACATTAATATTTCTTCTAAACTATCAACATCTGAAATTTCTGGAACATTCATTATTGTTGTTTCTTCATCGCATAATATAGCCGCAGGAATTAAAGCTACTGCACTATTTTTAGCACCACTTATATTAATTACTCCTCTTAATAAATTCCCACCTTCTATTTTAAATTTAGACATAATGTTTCCTCCTAACTTATTATATGTAATATAATATTTTGTGTTTTTGTCTTAAAAATATTATTTACTCCTCCTTTTTAGCCAAATTATTGTAGCATATACAATTATTCATTGTCAATTATTTTATTTTTTATAATACTTTCTATTTCTTTTACTGCTGTGACTAAGTCGTCATTAATTATTATATAATCATATAAATAAGTATTTCTATTTTCAATAACTGCCGTTTTTAATCTTTCTTCTATTTGTTCTTGTGTTTCAGTTCCCCTTTTTATAAGCCTATTTTTTAATTCATCCATTGAAGGAGGCAATAAATATATTAATAAACTGTTTTTAAAATCTTTCTTTATTTGTTTTGCACCTTGCACATCTATTTCACTAATTATATTTTTGCCATTTTTAATTTTACTTAAAATTTCACTTTTTAGTGTCCCATAATATTCATTATTATATATTGCATATTCCACAAACTCATCATTTTCTATTTTCTTTTTAAAATTCATTTTATTAGTAAAATAGTAATGCACCCCTTCTTTTTCATAATCTCTTTTTTCTCTTGTAGTCATTGATACAGAATATTCTAAATCTATATTTTTATTTTTCATAAGAATATCACAAATAGTACCTTTTCCCACTCCAGAAGGACCTGATATAACAATAAATAATCCTTTTCTCATTAAATTTTCTTCTTTCCTTTTTTATTTGTAACTTTTTTCTTTATCGGTATTTCTTTTGTTAATTCTTTATCTTCTTCTATATCAATATTTTTTTCCTTTTCACTATCTTGTATTTCTTCTAGATGTATTTTTTCATTATCATTATTATTTTTTTTATTTAAATTTATTTTGTCTAATAAATTTCTAAAACTAGGAACAAAAAATCCAATGACTGGCATTTTATAATTTTCATAATACCAAGTTTTCATTGATGTAACTATAACAACTAATGTAATTAACACCGTTATAGTTACAGATAATATATTCATTGTAGATACCACTAAAGTAGAACCTGAAAAGTTATTTAAATTTAGACCTACATTATAACTAGTTGGAAACATCACAATCCATATTAAATTAAATATTAAAGTTATTATCGATACAAATATATATAAAATTGTTGCTTGAGCCATTTGATTCTTTACATATTCACTTTTTTTCTCTATTATATATATGAATAAAGGCAATAGCCATGCAAAATAATTAATAATTATTATCCATGTTAAAAATAAACCGCCTAGATATCCTATTAAAACAACTATGTTTGCATCTATTCCTCCAATTGATGATTTATTATCTTTCATATAGTCCCTCCATTTTCAAATTAATTATACTATATTTTCAAAATTTAGTCATTGTTTTTATTAGATTAAAGATTTTTTTACATAAATTATGATATAATTAAACATATATTAATGTTTTCACATATTTTAAACATAATTTTATTATATTTTTATATGGAGGGATTTTTTATGAAAATATATAATTCATTAACAGATAAAATTGAAGAATTTAAGCCAATAAAGGAAAACGAAGTTACAATGTATGTATGTGGACCTACTGTTTACAATTATGTGCATATAGGAAATATGAGACCTGTAATAACTTTTGATATGGTTTATAAATACTTTAAATATTTAGGATATAAAGTTACTTATGCATCTAATTTTACAGATATTAACCCCAAAATAATTACTATGGCCAAAGAAATGGGAATAACTGAAAGAGAAGTTGCTGATAAATTTATTGATGCTTATTTAAAAGATTTAGAAAGTTATAATTGTTCAAACATCGATGAAAGACCAACTGTTATAGAACACTTAGATGATATTTTTACTTTTATAAAAAAATTAATTGAAAAAGATTATGCTTATGAAAAAGATGGCGATGTTTATTTTAGAGTTAATAAAATTAAAGATTATGGGATTCTATCTAACCAAAATATATTAGAATTAGAATCTGGTTCCAGAGTAGAAATTGACGATAAAAAAGAAGATCCGCTTGATTTTGCTTTATGGAGAAAAACGACTGAAGGAGAACAATTTTTATCTCCTTGGGGAAAAGGTATTCCTGGATGGCATACTGAATGCGTAGTAATGATTAATAGCATATTTGGTAATAAAATAGACATTCATGGAGGAGGAGTTGACTTAAAATTCCCACATCATGAAAATGAAATTGCTCAAAGTATGGCTTTAAATAATAATCATTTAGCAAATTACTGGATGCATAACGGTCATATTAATGTAAATGGAGAAAAAATGAGTAAAAGTTTGGGTAATTTTATATTAGCAAAAGACTTTATAAAAATGCATGATGCTAATATAATTAAAATTGCTTTGTTTAAAACACATTATAGATTACCACTTAATTTTACTGATGAATTATTTAATGAAGCAAATATTATAAACGATAAAATCAAAAACGGATTAAAGCAGGCAAATATTTACCTTAATACCAATCAAATAGATAATAATTTTAATATTAAAGATACAACATTCGAGGAATACATGAACGATGATTTTAATACACCAAATGTTATTAGTTATTTAATTGAATTAGTAAAAAATTTAAATAGTGAATTGAGAAATAATGGAAATAATATAGTTAATATAACTAAAAAAATTGTAACTATTACTAGTGTTTTAGGACTTAAATATGACCTTCCAAAATGGGAAAAAGATGATTTTGAAAATTATAACAAATGGCAAGAATATAGAAATTTAAAAAATTTTGAAAAAGCTGATATGTATAGAAAAAAATTAATCGAAAAAAATATTATTTAAGGAGATGATAAAATGGATTATTTTTTTATCAATTATGGACTTTTACTTTTAGGGGCTATTATTACAATAATAGCCCAAATATTTGTTACTTCTAGTTATAATAAATATAAAAAAGTAAAAAATAAAAATGGATTAACGGGATTTGAAGTTGCTAGAAAAATTCTTGATGAAAACGGATTACAAAATATTCATATAGTAGAAATTAAAGGAAATTTAACAGATCATTATGATCCAAGCAGAAAAGTTGTTCGTTTGTCTACTGAAATATTTAATGGTACTTCTATTGCATCAACTTCGGTAGCAGCTCATGAATGTGGCCATGCTATTCAAGACAAAGATAATTATAATTTTATGCGAATAAGAAGCAAGTTAGTTCCTATAGTTAATTTATCATCCAAACTAGGTTATCTTGCAGTGTTCATAGGACTTATTTTTAGTTTATTTGATTTAGCTATTTTTGGAATTATATTATTACTAGCAATGTTACTATTTGAATTAGTAACTCTTCCTGTTGAATTAGACGCCTCAAATAGAGCAGCAAAACAAATAGATAAATTAAATTTATTAGAAAATGAGGAAAAAGATTATAGTAAATCAATGCTAAAAGCAGCAGCATTTACATATGTAGCATCTTTAATTACTACATTATTACAAATATTGAGATTATTTTTAATTGCAACAAACAGTAGAGATTAAAATAAAACCTATAAGTTTTTTAAGACTTATAGGTTAATTTTTTTTCTCTTGAATCATTCAATATAAATACTAATTCTTCATCACCATTTATCAAATCAAATGAAAATCCATTTGTATTTAATTCATATTTTATAACATCAGCTACAGTTATTATGTCACCTTTGTTTTTGCCTAAATTCATTACATAATAATTATATATTAATTTACTAACAATTTCGTTAATTTTTATTAAAATTGGATTTAATTTTTTAGGCATTTCTACACTTATATACCTTCTTGTTTCAAAATCAGAATTTTCATAAAAATCTGTTTCCTTTTTGTATGCATTTAACCACTTAAATAATATATTATCCCTTTCTGTTAAATTATATTTTATATTACTTAAAATATACACTATTTTTTCCTTCAAAGTACCATAATGAAGAGTATTATATAAAAACATAATATTCCTAATATCTTTATTAGCAAAATCTTTAACTATAAATATGCTTATTATATCATTAGCAGGTATTTCATAAAAAGCATATAATTCATCTATATAATTACTTTTATCATAAGGAAGACCTTTACAAATTGCCTCAGCCCTTCTGTTATAATCTAATGGTTTATATAGTTTTTGATTATTACATAAAAAAGTTATTCCACTTCTTATGAAATTTTTAAATGCTTCTCCATTTTTATCAATTAAACTAGTAGGAACAACAGATATCCAATGTAAATAATTTCCACCATCAAAATTTTTTGGAAATCTCAAGTTCTCTGATTGCATTTTTTTATAAGATAATATTCCTTTTGTCAATATACTTTTTAACCTAAAAAAATCAAATCCTACACTATGTAAACAATCTCCATTAATACACTCCAATTCAGTTATATCAAAATTATTTATTTCCATTAACCTATAATATTCTTTATTCATTTCTACTGCTAAAGGTATTAATTCATGCGTTATATTAAATCTTAAAAATTTACTGTTTAATGCTGCATTACTTTTATCTACAAATCTTTTTCTATCAAGTGCATCTGCATCTTTTAATATTTTAGCTAAAATTTCATAACGCTCATAATGTTCTTCATCTATTTCATAATTTTCAAAATTAATTCTTAATTTTCTATCATTTTGAGAATGATAATCTATTATAGCTTTTAATATTTTTAAATTATTACTATCGCTATATATATCGGTATTTACTACCTCTTCTATCATATTTGCACTAGCTAATCCATGAAATGAATCTTCAAAATCATTAATTCTTCCTATATCATGATATATTGCAGCATCTAATAATATTTCCATATCGACTTGATCTAATTTTTGATCTAAACCTATCAAATATGCATTAAGTGCTACTTTCTCACTGTGATAAATACCATGTATATCACTTTTATACATATATTCTTTTTTTATTTCTCTTATTCTTTTTTTAAAATATTTTATTTCTTCATAAGATAATTTATTTAATATTTGTTTTAAAATAGATTTATTTTCTAATTTATCTGTGTCTTTTATTAAAGTTTCCATAAAGCTTTCCATGTTGTATCTCCTCTATTTTTTCTTTTTCATATTCTGACAAATCAACATATTCTGATATTTCTTCATATGTTTTTTTATATATATATTTTGTTCTATCATAAACAGCATCATAATAAAACCAGCCATCAACAGTTTTAATTCTCAATAAAGCATGATTATTTACTATCGAATAATTATATCTTCGATCATGGCAATGAACATTCTCACTATCAATACCTAACATACTAAGCATTATATGCATTAAATTGACTATTCCTTCACAATTACCATAATTAAAATGAAAAGTACTATAACTATTGTGTAAAAAACTTAATCTTTTTTTATAGAAATCTGGTATTCCATTATATTTGTTTAATATTTCTTCATATAATGTTTCTCTTTCAATTAATTCATTTTGGGCAAATTTAATTCTTAAACCATATTCATAAACATATTGTATTTTTTCTTCTTCTGTTTTTTCAAAAACTTTATTTGCTTGTAATCTTCTTCTTAACTTTGTGTATAATTCAGTAATATTAGATAAATATGTAGTAGTATATTGTAATAATCCACTTTTTTCTGAAAATTGAACATTTATTTTACCACTTATTGATTTTTCGTACAATTTTTTAGAATCTTTTACTGATTTTATTTTTGAAAAATATGTGTCTGAATCTAATATATTTACAGTAGCATCTAGGGTATTATTTAAATATTCATCAAAATCTTCAAAAACTTTTATATTATTGCCATACATTACAACCATTTCTAAAAAATGAAGATTGCCCATATTAAGTAAATGAGTTAAATTAGGATTATTCGCTAAAGTTAATTTCTTTAAATTAACTAGTTCTTTTAAACTTATCTTTTCTATATTAATATCATTTATTATTTCTAATTCTTCTAGTTGAACAAGATTTTCTATTACACTAAAATCTTTTATATTATTAAATAATATATTATTTTGATAAGAGCCTCCTTCTAAAACATTACTATAATCTTCACTATATATTCTTAGTTTTTTTAAACATGGTAAATATGCTAAAAAATTTATATCTTCCATTCCTTGAATAGTTAATTCTTTTATTTTAGACAAATCTTCCATATTAAAATAACTAAAATTTTTAGATGTTATCGATAAAAATCTATCAACACCTTGTTTCTTTAATTCATTATCTAAAAATATTGCCGTTACTAAATCAAAATCCATAAATTCACTTCCAAAACTTAAATTTGTTAATATTTTATCATATTAGTAAAAATAGGTCAAATTATTTGATTTTTAACAAATTTGCTTTATTTATTTTTTTTTGTTATAATTAATTTGGGTGGTTATATTATGAAAATTAATAATGTGAATTTACCAATTACTGCTGTTAGAAAAAGTCAATATCCCGCTGATGATAAATGTGAATTTTTATTAGTTGGAAGAAGTAATGTTGGTAAAAGTAGTTTTATTAATACATTAATTAATCGTAAAAACTTTGCTAGAACTTCAGCAACTCCTGGGAAAACTCAAACATTAAACTTTTTTTTAATAAATAATGAGTTTTATTTAGTTGATGTTCCAGGATATGGATTTGCTAGGGTTAGTAAAAAGCTTAAAAATAAGTTTGGAATGATAATTGAAGATTATTTAGAATCTAGAAAAAATTTGAAAAATGTGTTTATGCTTGTTGATTTTAGACATAAACCTACTTATGACGATGTTTTAATGTATAATTTCTTACAATACTACAATATACCTGTTACTATAGTAGCCACTAAAATTGACAAAGTAAAAAAATCTTTACACGATAAAAACAAAAATTTAATAATTAAAGAATTAGGAATATCTGAAAATGATATAATATTATTCTCTACGATAACAAAAGTAGGAAAAGAAGAAATACTAAATAAAATTGAAACTATGTTGAACTAACTAGTTTCCTTTTTTATAAAATTTCATACATTATTTTAGGTGATATAATGTATTTTAAATGTTTAAGTGATAACCAATATTTATTAATTGTTGATAATATAGAAATTAATAATATTGATGTATTTGACAATGCAGAATTAAAAAAATTTATTGGTAAAATATTGCCTAAATATTTAAAAAAAATTACTAATAATGGTTTTTTTACTCTAGATATTTATTGGAATAATTATTTTGGAATGATTTTTGATATAAAAAAAGAAAAAAGGAATAATAAATTTAATTATATAGATTTAAAAATAAAATTTCATCTTAATAGTGAGATTTTATATAAAATAGATTATTTTAATTTGAAAGAATTAAATAATATAAAAAAGCAGAAAATATTTTATTATAAATGTAATTATTACTTAAAACTAATTAATCCTATTTCCAACAATAGTTTTATTAAACTAATGGATTATAGCGAAATTATTTATAGTAATTATCAAGATATTGTACATAAAGGAATTAAACTATATATATAGTTTGATTTTATTTTAATAAATGGTATAATAATCAAGGAAAGAGGTGTTATTATGAAATTACCAACTGTTGCTTTAGTAGGAAGACCTAATGTTGGAAAATCAACAGTTTTCAACAGACTTGTGGGAAAAAGAGTTTCAATTATTGAAGATACTCCCGGTGTTACTAGAGATAGAATCTATGGAGATGTTTATTACAAAAATTTTAAATTTCACTTAATAGATACTGGTGGTATAGATGTAAGCAAGGATATCTTTAATGATGAAATAAGAATACAATCTCAAATTGCTATTGACGAATCAGATATAGTTGTTTTCATTGTTGATGGAAAAGATGAATTAAATGCTAATGACTATGAAATTAGAGATATACTAAAAAAATCTGGAAAAGAAGTTATTGTAGCCGTTAATAAAATAGATAACAAAAATAGAGATGAATATGTATATAACTTTTATGAATTAGGATTTGAAAATGTAATTGGAATATCAGGAGAACACAATTTAGGTATAACAGAATTACTAGATAACATAACAAAAAATTTTAAGCCTATTACTGAGGAAAATAGTGATGACTCTGTTATTAAATTTTCTATCATTGGAAGACCTAATGTTGGAAAAAGCAGTTTAACTAATGCTATATTAAATGAAGAGAAAGCTATTGTTAGTAATATACCAGGTACTACAAGAGATGCTGTTGATACACCATTTAAATATGACGGCATGAACTTTGTTGCTATTGATACTGCGGGAATTAGAAAAAGTGGAAAAATTTATGAAAACATAGAAAAATATAGTGTTTTAAGAAGCATGAAAGCTATTGAAAGAAGTGATGTTTGTGTACTTGTTATTAATGCCGAGGAAGGAATTATTGAACATGATAAACATATAGCAAGCTACGCATTAGAATCTGGTAAAGCAATGGTTATTGTGGTTAATAAGTGGGACACTGTTAAAGATAAAAATGATATAGCTTCATTTACTAAATTAGTACGAGCAGAATTTAAATTTTTATCATATGTACCAATTGTATTTCTATCAGCACTTACTAAAAAAAGAATACATACTCTTATGCCAGAAATAATTAAAGTTTACGAAAATAGTAAAAAAGAAATGAAAACCAGCATACTTAATGATGTTATAAGAGATGCCGTATTATTAAACGAACCACCTTCTTATAAAGGAAAAAGATTAAAAATTTATTTTGTTAATCAATCAGGAATAAAACCTCCTAAATTTACTTTTAGTGTAAATAGTAAAGGACTTGTCCATTTTTCTTATGAAAGATATTTAGAAAATAAAATAAGAGAAAATTTTGATTTAGAAGGGACTCCGATAATACTACAATTTAAAAATAAAAATGAATAACCAAATTAGGCCTTCTACATATATTATATTGTAGGAGGTTTTTTAATGAGTTTTTCAGATAGCTTTTTTAAAAAAATAGAAAAAAAAACTAATGTTAATAAAGAAACTATATTATCGTTAGCTAGTAAATTACAACAAGGGAATATGAAAGATGAAAATACTTTAAGAGAAGTAATACATGATATATCTAATATGACAGGTAGAGAGGTATCAAAAGAAAAGGAACAAAAAATTATTAATGCCGTATTAAATGATAAAGTTCCTTCTAATTTAGATAAATTTATTGATAATGACTAATATTACTATTGGAATTATAGGTAGAGATGAAGAAATAAACAATACTAAATATCAAGCAATAACTAAAAATAATCTTAAATATTTACACAACAAGTGTAATTATATTGGTATATTAAATTATAATAATAAAGATAATATTAATACTAATATTTTAGATTTATGTGATGGAATTATATTTCAAGGAGGAAGCACAATTTATGAATATCATTTCAACATTCTAAAATATGCAATAAAAAAGAAGATACCTGTATTAGGAATATGTATGGGACATCAAATTATTGGATTATACAGTAATAATCAAAAAGAAAAAGACCTAATTAAAATAAATAATCATTATATGTTAAACAATACACACAAAATAAATATTAATAAAAATTCTATTTTATATAATTTATTTGGCGATCAAATTAATGTTAATTCAAGACATCTATATAAATTAGAAAAAGTAACAAAACCTTTTATTATTTCAGCTTATTCTGATGACAATACAATAGAAGCAATAGAACTTGTTGATAAAGAAAATTTTATCTTAGGAATTCAATGGCATCCAGAGGATATGAATAATATGAGTGCTTTATATGATACTTTTATAAACGAAATAAAAATAAGAAAAAATAAGAAAATTAATTAGTCTTATTTTTTTCATATTTATATTATCTATTACATAATATTTTAATGAATAAAAGAAAGAAGAGGTATAATATGGAAAAAATAGAAGTTATTAAAAGTATTGCTGAAAGAACTGGAGGAGACATTTATTTAGGAGTTGTTGGTGCTGTAAGAACAGGAAAATCTACTTTTATAAGGAAATTTATGGAGACATTGGTTATTCCAAATATTCAAGATGAATTAGAAAGAAAAAGAACTTTAGATGAATTACCACAAGCTGCTGCTGGTAAAACAATTATGACAACTGAACCAAAATTTGTACCTGCAACTGCTGCTAAAGTACAAATTGATGATTTCAGTGCCAATATTAGAATGATCGATTGTGTTGGCTATGTTATTAATGCTGCAAAAGGTTATGAAGATGAAAATGGTCCTAGATATGTTATGACACCATGGTATTCAGATCCTATTCCTTTTGTAGAAGCTGCTGAAATAGGAACAGAAAAAGTTATAAAAGATCATTCAACAATTGGTATTGTAATGACAACAGATGGATCTATTGGGGATATTCCTAGAAATGAATATGTAGAAGTAGAAGAAAATGTAGTATCTGAATTAAAAACTATTGGTAAACCATTTATTGTAATATTAAATTCCGCTCACCCAATGCTACCAGAAACAGAAAATCTTGCAGAATCTCTAAAGGAAAATTATGGTGTACCAGTCATGCCAATTAATGTAGAAAACATGCAAGAACGAGATATGTATAACATTTTAAAAAATGCACTATATGAATTTCCTATTGAAGAAGTAAAGGTTAACATGCCTGAATGGATCGCTATATTAAATCACGAACACGAACTAAAAAAAACATATATTGAAAAAATAAAAGAAAGTGTTATTGAAGTTAATAAATTAAAAGACATTGATAATATAACTAAACACTTTAATGATTGTGATTATATATCAAAAGCATATTTATCAGAAGTAAATACTTCAACTGGGGAAGTAACTATAAATTTAGAAGCCCCAAATGGTTTATATAATCAAGTATTAAATAATATAATAGGTACTGATATTACTTCAAAAGCCAATTTACTATCATTATTTCAAGAATTTAATGTTGCAAAGAAAGAATACGATCAAATAAAAGGTGCACTTAAAATGGTAAAACAAACAGGATATGGTATTGCCTCTCCAACATTAGATGATATGAAACTTGAAACTCCTGAAATTATTAAACAAGGAGGAAGATATGGAGTTAAATTAAAAGCCAAAGCTCCGTCAATTCATATGATAAAAGTTGAAGTTGAAAGTACTTTTGAACCTATTATTGGTTCTGAATTACAAAGTAAAGAATTAATTAACTATTTAACAAAAGATAGTGAATCTTCTAACATATGGAAATCAGAAATATTTGGTAGAAGTTTAGATGCAATAGTACAAGAAGGTATACAAGCTAAATTATCTATGATGCCAGAGTCTATTAGATACAAATTAGGTCAAACTCTTACAAAAGTTATAAATAAAGGATCTTCTAATATGATTGCTATAGTTTTATAGTTAATTTAAGTAAAATTTTGTAAAAACTATTGATTTTATAAGGTTTTCATGATATCTTTATGTAGAAGCATAGATATATGCTTATTAGATGGAGGTAAAAGAAAATGACAAAAACTGAATTAGTAGATTTTATTGCTGAAGAAGCAGATTTAACAAAAGCTGATGCTGCTAGAGCATTAGATGCCGTAGTTAAAGGTATTACTGAAGGATTAAAGAAAAAAGGAAAAGTTACATTAGTTGGATTTGGAACTTTTTCTGCTAAAAAAAGAGAAGCACGTGAAGGACGTAATCCTCAAACTGGTGAAGCAGTTAAAATTGCAGCTCGTATTGCTCCAGGATTTAAAGCTGGAAATAAATTAAAAGATGCATTAAACTAAAAAAAAATAACCATTTGGTTATTTTTTATTTTATTTCTCTTACAATAGCATTTACTTTACCCAATATCATATCAGTTGATATAATATTTACATTAATTGTTTGATACTTAGGATTTAAAGCTTGTAATATTATCCCTTTTGGATATCTATACAATCTTCTAACAACTAAAACATCATTTTTAATAGCTATTACTATATCATCTCCATTTTTATAATCATCTGCTTTTTTAAAATATATTTTATCGTTTTTTAAATATAATGGAGACATAGAATCATCTAATAATTTAATTGATAATTCTTGGGGTTTTGATATACTTTCAAAAGATGCATTTTTGTAAGTATTAATAATTTTCTCATCTTTTACAGTAAGCATATTGTCATCTCTCATACTATTAACATAACCTTTTATTAACTTTTTCTCCATTTTATTTTTTTCTTCATCTGACATAGGAATAGTATCTAATATATCATCATTAATGTTAAATATACGACATATTTCAAAAAATATATCATAAGGAATATTTAATGTTCCATTTTCATATTTATGAAGAGTTTGTCTATTTTTTTTATGACCTAATGCTTTTGATAAATCTTCTAATGAATAATTATATTTAGCACGTCCCTCTTTGATAATATTGCTTACAAATGGCTTTAAATTATCACTAACTAATTCATTTTTTCTTGTTCTCACTATATTACACCCTCTCCTTAAAATTATTTGCTATATATATTATATCAGTTCCTATTATTAATATCATTATTTTTATAATGTATCTAATAACTAATGTTGTCATCATAACATACAAAGATCCATTTATAAAGTTTGTTATAAACACAAAAATTAATACTTCAATAAAAGTAAAAATTAAAGAAGATAAAATATTACTTATCCATAATTTATTTTTTATTTTTCTTAATTCATAATATACATAATTATTTACATATAAACCTATTATTATTGATATAATATTTGCTAATATAAATTTAATATTTGAAAACATTATACTGTCGTACATTAAACTTGTAATACTATTATATTCACTAATCGTAATACCACTTGATAAAATTAATAAAAATATAAATATAACACTAAAAATAAATAATATTGTCGTAGTATTTTTTATATATTCAGTACCCTTTTTTTGAAGCAATATATTGTTTGCTATATAAATACTAGAAGATACACCTAATCCTAATGCTATATCTACATTATTAATTTCTATACTTTTTATACTCATAAAACTAGATATTAATAACAAAATAACAATCCATATATAAATTCCTTCTTCTTTATATTTTTTATATACAAATAAAAGTAAAATATAAGATATAATAACTTCAATTATTAAAAACAATATATTCATTGTACCCCCTTCTTTCTTTTATTTACATATGAAATAATAGGAAGAAAAATTAGAGATAATATAATTTTTAAAAGATAATTTCCTAAACCTAATTTTATAGAGGATACAAAATCCATCGTACCTATATTTCCAATAATATAGAAAATAATACAATCTAAAATTCCTACTAATATAGTCGTTAAAGATATATTAATAAACAATATATTACTATTTTTTTTCATAATGTTATAAATTTTATATGTACAATATATTGATAAAGTTGTAATTATTGGATATAAAATTAATAATAAAACATTACTTTCTACCATTCTTTTTAAATTTACTGTTACTACATCAGTTACTGATTGATTATATAACACCGATATAATTATCGAAATCAATATTAAAGCTACAAAAGGTATTATCATTTTTAATATTTTTCTCATATCTTTAATATTTATCTTTTCAATAAATATATATACAATAGATAAGCAACTAACATATGATAATATCATCAAACTAAAATCTATATTTAGTAGATTTACATTTTTTAGCAAAAATATAAACGATAACAAATAATACATTAAAAATAAAATTTTTAGTCCTATTCTATCAAATAAATAATAAACTAACGGAATACTTATCATACTAAGTGCTAGCATTATTATAAAAACTATCATATTTCTTTCTCCTTTTTTCTAAATTAATTATAACACATTTTTTTAAGATACAAAAGAAAAACTATGCTAGTTTCTCTAAAAGCATAATTTATCTTCTTGCTATCTTATATAAATATACTGTATTATCTAATTTTGTTATAATATATGTTTCATCTGTTACTTTTATCGAATTAATAACATTTTCTTCTAACACTTTAGAAATTAAATCACTTTTATAATAAATTAAATTGCTATCTTCTATATCTACTATAAAATCACTATTATCCATGTTTCTTACATTAATTTTTTTTACAGCATCATTAATTACTATATTACCGGTATCTATATTTAATATAGTATAATAATCACCATTACTAGTTTTCATTTTTAATAATAATTCACTACTAGATATAGCATCCAAATACATGTTAGTTATTTCATTAATTTGTATTATAGTAAATGATTTTTTAATTGATAATCCATCATATACATCAATATAAACTTCATTGTTTTTTATATTATAAGTTGCATAATAATCTTTACTCATTTTACCTTCATTGTTATTTATATCAATAAATTCTTCGTACTTATATTCTTTAATATTATTATCTTGATCAATAATTATTATTTTACTAGGAGTACCTGCATTTGACATGTCATGTATTAAAATTTTAATATATTCATCATTATAAATAGAATATTCAACATTGTCATTACTTTTTAATTGTATTTGTAATTGTTTATTTAATTTATTGTCAGTAATCAATAATTGATTATCTTTTTCTAATATAAAGGTATTGTTATAAGAACCTACATTATCATATATAAATTCTACTGCTTCTTCATTATTAAAATTTACTATTCCATATTTTCCATTTTTTGATACCGCAAAATATAATGGTTCTACTTGTTCTACCATTTTTACTTCTTCATAATCTAATGGAAGTAAAACTTCATCACTACTGTTAACTATTCCACATTTATTGTCTTTACAAACAGTTATATAATTATCATTATTTATTGATCCACAATATTCATAACCGGCTATATTTTCCTCGTCTCCTATTTTAGAATAACCTTCCAACAAAACACTATAATCATATATACTTAGTAAATTTACTTTGTCTTCTATTATTTGAATTAAATATTTTTCTAATGCGCTATTTCTGTTATTTACTTTTCCTATAAAGCCATCTAATTCATTTACAATTCCTTCTTTTACATCCAGTATTTTTGCTGTATATTTATCATTATCAAATATATTAGCAATATATGTATCATCTTTTATTTTAGTAGTAGCAAATGAATTATCACTTGTAATATATATAATATATTCAGAGTCTTTATCGGTTTCATCTTTTAATAAAATATATTTATCTTCATTATTTGTAATATCTTTTACTAATTTTCCATTTCTTTTTATTAATATTTTATTATCACTAGTAAATACTCTATAATAGTTATCATATCCATATAGAATATCATTAAATTCATACAAGGCATCTTCTATAAGATTACCATTATAATCCATTATCCCATATTTTTTATTTTTTTCATAAGTTAATAAAGTTGTATTTTTATTTGTTTTTATATCTTCATATCCATTAGGCGTCAAATTTTGATATACTATTTCTTCTTGATATTCATTTATCATCATATACCCAACAATACTTAATAACCCAAATAAAATTATTAGTGTTATTGTCCAAAAAGCTAACTTAGATTTACCAGTCATTCTATCACCTCTATTTTAACTATATTGTAACATAATATACAAAAAAAAGATATAATTATTTTTTCTTTTTAGCAATAATCATATCATAAAAAGCTTCTAATCTAGTTTCTATTCCTACTTCACTATCTTGTGAATCAAAACTAAAATATATTATAGGAATACCATAATCTTCGGATACTTTTGATAATATTGGCATAGCATTTAATTCAGGAGTACATCCAAAACTTTTTATATGAATTATTCCATCAAAACCTTTTTTAGCTAATTCTTCTGTTAATACAACACTTTCTGTTGCATCAGCTCCTAAATGATATTTTAAATACTTTTTACCTTTTTTTAATAATCTTTTTATATTGTGTTGTTTTTCAAGTAACAAATATGTTACTGTCGTAAATCTTTTTACTTCTATTCCTTTTAATGCTAGTTTTTTTTCAATAAAACAAGAACAATATGGTTCCATTATTGAATACAATTCTCCTACTATACCTACTTTTAAGCAATCATTTGGCTTATTTATAGGACAATTTTTATATTCTTTTTTATATTTATGATATATTCTAAATAACTTTAAAGGATTTATTTTACCTTGAAGTTCTTCAAATAATTTTTTTTCTATTTCATTAAAGCTGTTTTCTACGACTTCAAATCCCATATTTTCACGCATATTTTTTTGTAATTTATCCATTATTATTACCATTAAAATAGTATTAATTAAATAATAGAAATACTTAAAAATATTAAGTTTTGGATTTAATTTTTTAACATATTTATAAATATTAAATATAGATACTCGATTATTTTTTATAAAGTTTACAAATTCTATATTGTATCCTAGATCTTTTAATATTTGTTCTTGTAATTCAGCATAATATCCATAACGACATCCCCCTCCTGCTTGAAGAATAACATTAGCTCCTAATTCAATACTTTCAATGAAATTACCTAAATTATATTTAAATGGAACACATACATAATCAGGACTATATTTACTTCCTAATTCTATCGTTTTTTTAGTTATTTTAGGAGGAACTATTACTTCACATAATGTAGTCTTTTTTATTAAATATTTTATTGGTATATAATAAGAACCTATGTGGGGAAATGTAATTTTTTTAGTCATTTTTTTCCTTCTTTCCTTTTATTATATCAACAAAACTTTCTAATCTAGTTATTAAACCTGCTTCAGCAGTAGACTCATCTATTAAAATATTTGTTATTGGAATATTATTTAATTTTCTAATTAAAAGTTCATTTACTAACGAATCGGGACCACAAGGAAACGATGTAAGAAAAATGATACCGTCTACTGCATCTTTATAATAATTAACTGCTCCCACTAATTCTTTAGAATATGTCCAATATAATGTATTTGATAACTCATATGAATAATCTATTGCAATTTTCCTATCTAATAAATCTGCATATAATATTTCAACATTCATACTTTTTAAAAATTTTATTATAGGTTCTCCAATATATTTATCATAAATATTATAAGGATGTGCCACAATTAATATTTTTAATTTATTATTTTTTAAAATATTTATTTGTTTATTCATAAGCATACTATTATGTTTCTTTTCTTTAATTTTAGCAATTATATAGCTATATATAACTTTGAATATATTTTTATTTATTTTAAGTCCCATCTTAATAAATCCAATAAATTCACCTTTTAATTTAGTTTTTTCAATATTATAATTTAAAATATTTACCATTGGAAATAAATTTTTTACTATATCATATAGTGCATTAAATCTTACGCATACATTATTATTCTTTCCATAATCACATATTCTTGGGACTAAAATATAATCACATTTGTCAACTAAATACGCAACATGTCCCATATATATTTTTGATGATAAACATGATTCATCAATTGAATATTTTTTACCTATGTCTACTATTTCTTTATTTGTTTCAGGACTAAGTATAATATTACAATTTAACTTTTCAAAAAAAATTTTCCATAATACATTATGTCGATAATACAAAAATGCTCTTGGTATTCCTACTTTTATTTTCTTTCGCATAAATATTCACCTAATTAAATATATGCAATATATTATTATTAATGAAAAAAAGAAGACATTACTCTTCTTCCATTTCGTTATCATCTAATATTGTTAAGTCAGACAAATCATCATCATTGTAATCATCTTCTAGTGGAGTATCATAATTATCTTCTTCGTCTTCATATTCATCTTCTATTTCATCATTTTCTTCTTCGTTTTCTACTCCTTCATCTGATTCTTCATAAATATCATCTATATTTATCTTCACAGAGTGATTAGCTTTTAAATCCCATTTTCCATCATTTAATAGAATAAATTCTTTCGAAGTTGTTAATGATTGAAAGAAATCTGCAATTTTTTCTTGATATTCTGCTTCACTCATTCCTAATAAATTACATATTTCTTTAAACAAATCAGCAGTATTCATTGTAGTTTTATTTTCTTTTAAATACATTTCTGCTATTTTTGTATAAGATAATAACTCTAATTCATCTTTAGTCATTTTATTTAACATTTTATTTCCTCCTACATTTCTTCTCTTGGAATTATACCAATTAAATCTAAAGCATTATTTATAACTATTTTAATAGCCTTTACTAGTACTATTCTTTCTTTTGTAGATAATTCATCTTCAGTTATTATTTTTTCTTTTGCATAATAATTATGGAATAATGCTGCTAGTTCATAGACATAGTTAACCACTAAATGAGGTAATTTTTTTTCACCAGCACTTATTACTATATCTTCAAATTCATATAATTTATTCAAAATAATATATGTTGCATCATTATCTAATGTTCTATATTCTTCTTGTTTAGTAATCTTTTTATGATAATTTCTTAATATAGATGCGATTCTTGCATTAGCATATTCTATATAATATACTGGATTATCGTTAGATTCTTTTAGTGCTAAGTCTAAGTCAAAATCCATTTGTGTATCTATACTCTTAGAAGCAAAGAAATATCTTGTAGCATTTACTCCTACTTCATCTATTAGATCAATTAGTGTCACAGTTTTTCCTGTTCTCTTACTTAATTTTAGTTCTTCGCCATCTTTTATTAATCTAACCATTTGAAGTATTTTTATATTTAACATATCTTTATCTTTACCAAGTATTTCTAATGATGCTTTTAATCTATTAATGTATCCATGATGATCAGATCCCAAAACATCTATTAATTCTTCAAATCCTCTATCTATTTTATTAATATGGTATGCTATATCTGGAAGTAAATATGTATAATTACCATCATTTTTTATTAATACACGATCTTTTTCATCACCATAATCAGAAGTTTTTAACCATAAAGCGCCTTCATTTATATAACAATTACCACTATTTTTAAGTTTATTTAATACAGTATCTACAAGACCTCTGTCATATAAACTTTGTTCACTAGTAAATACATCAAAATTAACACGATATTTATCTAAATCTTTTTTTATTTTATCTAATAAAATATCTAATCCTTCTTTTCTAAAAAAGTATATATCTTCATCTAATTTACTATCATTATAGTTATCATATATTTCTTTAGCAATAGTTATTATTTCTTTACCATGATATCCATCTTCTGGTAATTCACATTTTAATCCACATAGTTCTTTATATCTTTCTTTTATAGATATCCCTAAATTATTCATTTGATTACCAGCATCGTTTATATAATACTCTCTTGTTACATCATAACCAATAAAACTTAATATTCTAGATAAATTGTCACCATAAGTAGCTCCTCTTCCATGTCCTACATGAAGTATACCTGTTGGATTAGCACTTACATATTCTAAATTAATTTTTTTATTATTTCCTATGTCACTTTTACCATAGTTTTTATCTTTATCAATTATTTCATTAAGTTTATTTAATAGATATTTTTTACTTATAAAAATATTTATAAATCCTGGTCTTACTACTTCTAATTTTTCAATCATATCATCACTAATATTTTCTACAATCATATTAGCAATGTCCATAGGATTTTTACCTAAATCATTAGTTAAAGTTAATGCTATATTAGTAGAATAATCTCCATTTCTTTTATCTTTAGGAATTTCTACTATTACATCTTTTTCAATATTTAACTTATTTAAACTACATTTTATGATATGTCCTATTTCAGTTTTTATACTCATACTTATCACTCATTTCTATACTATATTCATATTCATTATCAGAATCAATTACTAAATATCTTACTTTTATATAATTATCTTCTATTTCTACTAAATTAGTTTTTATATTAAGTTCAATAGTTAAATCATTTTCTTTAAGTGAATATTCTGATATTGTTTCTTTATTTAAATCAAATATTAATATGTTTTTAAATTCGTTATTTTCCCTTATTAATATTAATTTATTATCTTCTTGTAATATTGTATTAGTAACAGTTTCTTCATTATAAGTTATTTTATTTTTATTTTTTATTCCAAAAGTATCAATATTAGTTATTGTTCCTTCATCTATATCTCTTAAATAACCTTTTACTTTAAT
Organism: uncultured Bacilli bacterium; assembly: GCA_944371525.1. GTDB lineage: Bacteria > Bacillota_I > Bacilli_A > RF39 > UBA660 > CALVVX01. The sequence continues at coordinate 97,518 of CALVXP010000001.1, forward strand.
TTTTATATCATTCACCACCAAACATAAATTTCATTTGACATTATATCACAATATTAATAAAAATAAAACTTATATTTTTATTTTTTTGTTAAATAATAATTATGGATAATAAAAAATACTTATTTTATGTTGAAAAGTGGTGAATTTTAATGAAATTTATAAAAAAAATAACTAAATTAGGATTATTGTTAATTGGATTATTTATTTTATTTAATGTTGGAATGTATGTTTATTGTTTAATAACTCCGAAAATGGAAATAAATAAAGCCCAATCTTATTATTTATATGATAATAGTGGTCAAGAATTTATGTCTAATGGAAATGAGTGGATAAGTCTTGATAATATTAGTGATTATTTAATAGATGCCACTCTTAGCACAGAAGATAAATATTTTTATATGCATTTTGGTTTTGACTATCCTCGTATAGCAAAAGCTGTTGTCACTAATATTACTACTAAAAGTATGTCAGAAGGAGCATCTACCATTACTCAACAATATGCAAGAAACTTATTTTTAAATTTTGATAAAACATGGTCAAGAAAAATTGATGAAGCAATATTAGCATTTGAATTAGAAACACATTATACTAAAGATGAAATACTAGAAGGATACTTAAACACTATAAATTATGGAGGTGTTTTTGGAATAGAAAATGCTTCAAAATATTATTTTAACAAAAGTGCTAGCGATTTAACCTTAGCAGAGGCTTCTATGTTAGCAGGAATTCCGCAGTCTCCAAATAATTTATCCCCTATTAATAATCCTGAAGCTGCCAAAGAGAGACAAAAAATAGTTCTTACATTAATGAAAAATAATGATGTTATTACCGAAGAAGAAATGAATGAAGCTTATAATACGGAACTGACATATTATGGTAAAACTTCTGATAATGACCTAAAATATATAAATTATTTTAGAGATGCGGTTATTGAAGAATTATATAGTATTAATAGTATTCCCGACTCTTTAATAGAAACCGGTGGATTAAAAATATATACAACGCTTGATTTAAAAGCTCAAGAAAAATTAGAAACTGCCGTTATTGAACAAATGGATGAAGAAAGTGATTTACAAGTTGCTGGAATGATGATGGATCCAGAAGATGGTGCTATTATGGCATTAGTAGGAGGAGCAGATTATTCTAAAAGTCAATTTAATCGAGCAACTAATGCTACTAGACAAGTAGGATCTACTATGAAACCGTTTTTATATTATGCTGCATTAGAAAGTGGTTTTACTTCAGCATCATCATTTACTAGTGAAAAAACTACTTTTACATTTTCTAATGACCAAACTTATTCTCCAAAAAATTATAATGATAAATATGCTGAAGGTCCAATTTCAATGGGGGCTGCTATCGCCTATTCAGATAATATTTATGCTGTTAAAACTAATCTTTTTTTAGGAGAAGATATGCTTGTTAATATGGCTAGTAGAGTTGGCATAACTAGTGAACTCACGGCAATACCATCTTTAGCGCTAGGAACAGAAGAAATTAGTTTAAAAGATATGCTCACTGGATATTCTGCTTTTGCCAATATGGGTTATAAAGTAGAAGGACATTTTATTGAAAGAATAGAAGATAGTAATGGAAATGTATTATATGAATTTAAAAATAAAAAAGAGAGTATTCTAAACTCTAGTACTACTTACATTTTAAATGAAATGCTTACTTACACTTATGATAATGCATTTGTTGATTATAACTATCCTACTTTAATAAGTTTATTACCTCAAATAACTCATAAATATGCAATTAAATCGGGTACTACAAACACTGATGTGTGGATTATTGGATACAATGAAGATGCTGTATTAGGTATATGGAATGGTTATGATGATAATAGAGAATTATCTAGTGAAGATAATGGTCATCATAAAAATATATGGATAAATACAATGGAATCTTATTTTAAAGATGTAGAAACTAATTGGTATGAAAAGCCAGAAAATGTAGTTGGAGTATTAGTTAATCCCATAACTGGAAAACTTGCTAGTGAAATTGATGATAAAACCAAAATATTTTATTTTATAAAAGGAACAGAACCATATTCAAATGATACTATCCCAGACTTAGATGCTGTATTTAAAGAAAATTCTAACCAAGAATAAAGAAAGAACCTAAATTTCAGGTTCTTTCTTTATTCTTATAATTATTTGATATTCATCAGCTAAATCTAATTCTTGTGTTTCTACTTTATTTCCAGCTTTTTCAACATTTGAAATTAATTCTCTAGTCATATTTATTGCATTTGTTAATTTAGGTTTTTGATATACATTATTTATACTTGCTGGTGTTGTTGCTATAACATCAGGCCGATTACCTAAAATAGATTCTATACTTTCACTAGGTTGACTATCAAAAGCTGTACCAAAATTCATATTAGCTGATTCATCTTCAAGTGATGGAAAATATTTATTACCAAAACTTACTGGTTCTCCTATTTTAGGAAATTCTAATGGTTTTTCTTTTGGTTCTTCAACTTTAGGTGGTTCTTCAACTTTTAATAAACTGTCAAAATTAGGAATTGGAGTTTGACTTTGTATTGGTTCATTGTAAGGTTCTGTATTTTTAGCTGCCTCTTTAATTGCATTTATATCAATTACTTGTGTCTTATCCATAGTATCTTCTATTTTTGGTTCTGTTTCATTAAATACATTAGAATTTGTATTAACAACATTTAAATCATTTAATGCAGATTGTACTGTTTCTGTAAACTGTGGTTGAGTATTAACTGTATAAGTATCAGCACTAGGATTTGGTGCTATATTCATATTAGGATTACTAATATCCGCAATATTTACAACATCACTATTTGATTGTACAAACTTAAATTCTTCATTATTATTTTGATTTGCTTGTTCAAAATTTTGTAATGGTTGTTGATTAAACACATTTTCAACAGGCATAGTGGAATTAAAAGATGGGGTAGTGTTTAATTGATTATTATTTGAAAAATTATTCATTTCTGCATTATTTAAATTATTTATATTATTTTCAACATTTGTACTACTATTATTAATTGGTTCTACATTCATTAAATTTTTTATTAAATCGTCAGTCTCTTTCACAGTCAATCTCCCTTCAATTATTTTATTTAATATTTCTCTTTGTTTTGCTGGATCATCTTTTATTTGTAATAAACTTCTAGCATGTCTTTCAGAAATAGAATTATGCAATAAAGCATCCTGTGCTTCTGGAACTAGATTTAAAAGTCTTAACTTATTTGCAATTGTTGATTGCTTTTTTCCCATTTTTGCTGCTAACTGATCCTGTGTTAAATTACCTAAATCTAATAATTTTTTATATGATTTTGCCTCTTCTATCGCTGTCAAATCTTTTCTTTGAATATTTTCTATAATAGCTAATTCAGCACTTGTCTGATCATCTAAGTTAACAAGTATTGCAGGAACCTCTGTTAAACCTGCAATTGTAGCAGCTTTATATCTTCTTTCCCCAGCTATTATTTCATATTTATCGCCAATAGGTCTTAAAATCAATGGTTGTAATATTCCATACATTTTTATTGAACTAGCAAGTTCATTTAACTCTTCTTCATTAAAAGCCAATCTTGGCTGAAATCTATTTGGAATAATACTACTTAATCTAACTTTTACTACTTCTTTTCCAACTTCCATTTTATTCCTTCTTTCTAATTTTCAATATTATGCTAATATAATAATACTATATTTTTGAAAAAAAAAAAAGATTATTTGCAATTTTTAATAATCTTTTTTATTTTTTTCTTCTTACTCTTATATGTCTAGGAGTTGAATCATCACCTTTTTCTTGAAATGATTCTTCTTTGTCTAAAGCATCTGTTACACTATCGCCAGAAATCAAATAATTTTGAATTGCTTGTCCAGGCATACCAATAAATAATCTTTTATCTCCTTTAGAACTTGATAATAATTGTGCTTTCAATAATTCTAATTTGTTAGATGGATCAGTTTCCATACTATCTACTTCTTCCAAAATTTTTCTTATTTCGTCAGCTAGTACCGTATTTGCAACAGTTCCCAAAATTTTATTTGTTTCTGCATCTATCCTAGCTTCTGCTAATCTAGCTTCTGCTTCAATAAGAGCCACAGCTTTCTTATTTTGTGCCTCAGCTAATAATCTAGCATTTTCTCTTTCTTGAACTTTTTGTTTTTCATAGTCATCTTTCATTGATTGTGGTAATTCAACAGTTTTAAAAGAAACCTCGTTAATTTTTATTCCAGTTTCATTCGTAAAAATATCATAATCTCTATTTGAATCAAAAACTGATAAAGTATGCCTACGAGTAATCATTTCGTCTGCTGTTTTTGAGGCTACATATTGTCTAAGCATATCTTGAGTCTTTGTTTTTAATTCTTGCATCGGATCATTATTATTGAATTCATATTTTACTGGATCTAAAATTGAAAAAACAAGTGCTAAGTCAACTGTAACTTCTATTCCATCAGAAGTTCTATACTTCTCCTTTGGATAATCAATCGTATTTCTTGCCAAAGATACCATTTTACTTTTAACCCACGGCATTAATATTACTAACCCACTTGTCTTTACGAATGGTTTACCAGTAAATATATTTTGACATATCAAAGCCATGTTAGGTGGCACTGCCTTAAAAATTCTTATTCTATATTGACTAAAATCATCTACTTCTTGTCCTGCTCTCTCTTCTTCATTTTTTTTAAATAAATTTCTCATTAAAATCCCCCGTTTCTGCAATAATTATAGCACATTTGTTTGCATTTGTCAAATCACATATGGCAATCGCTTAAAAATTTAACTAGTAGCTATTGACAATTAGCAAATCCTTGGAATTACTTCAAAAATAAGT
>CALVXP010000002.1 GCA_944371525.1 uncultured Bacilli bacterium
AAATCAAGGGTCTAGATGAACTCACTTCGTTCGCCCTTGATTTTTTATTTGATGTCTACCATTTGGGGTTCACATCATATTGAATCTGTTTTTAAATTTTACATAATATGTAAAACAAAATGTTACCATATTTGCAACATAATGATTTTTATGATAACTGTCTGTTGACAACTATTACTATATGTGATAATTTCAAATTAGAGGTGGTAATAATGGCAAAATTAAATAACATAGATAAAATAATAGAAGAGTTGAAAAAGTATAATTATTTAAAAGAATTTATTAATTTAACATTTAATTATAATTTGCAAGAAGAAGATAATATAGAAGTATATGTTCAACATATAAAAGAAGATGATATCTTATATATTTATCAAATAGGATCTAAAAACCAAATAGAATTTTATGATTTCTTTTTAGAGAATAATAATATATATTTAGAAAAAATGATAAGTAGAGGTATAATAACAAATTATGTTTATATAAATAAATGCATAGAGTTATATAGTACTAATAATAAAGTAAATAATTTAATTAGATTTACTGTATCATTTTATTTAGATAATAAAAAGAAGATATTATTAGAATATCTTCCTAAATATATTGTAGATATAATTATAAGATATTAATTTTTAATAATGGGCTTACAATTATATTCTAATTCTATTAATTTATAATTATTAGTAATATGTGCATAAATACTATTAGTTCTAAATTCTAAATCTAATAAGTTAGATATTTTAGGTTTATATCTAGTTATAATAGGTATAGTTATATCTTTCTTAATGCTGTTTAAATATCTTTGTCCAGAACTAGTGAATCCTAATAATCTTATATAATCAATTTTTATATTTTGTGATTCTTCTTTGGTAAAATTAGTAAGTATATGTAATAACATTCTATTTATCTTATTGTAAGTATATCTTTTAGTTTTTATATTCGTGACGAGTTCATTATAATTATAAGTTTTATATATACTTTTAATTATTCTATTTTCTATTCCTTCATCAACAGTTTGATAAATATTTAATTTATTGTAATTATTGATAATTTGATATTTTAAGTATGGATAAAAATCATCTAATGATATTGGATTTAAATATTTATAAGTGTTACTAGGTATATAATTAGTAATATCTTTTTTTTCTAGTAATAGTTTTCTAATTAGACTAGCATTAATAATATTATTGTTTATGTCTTTACTATGATAATCATTTGTCCTTTTAATAGTTATAGGTGTTATTTTATAATTATTTTTTATAATTTCTTTTATATAAGAAAGTCCTAATAAATCATTTGGTTTATTAATTGTTGTATTTGTAATATCAGTTAAAGCTTTACTTAAAGCAGTAGGGTAATTAATACCTTGGTCTAGATATTTTTTTACAATGTTATTATAGTCTTTATTGTTTAATTGAATATTAGCAAGATTAATTAATTCTTCGATATTATCACTTTCACTACCAAATACTAAAGTATCAATTTTTAAGTAGTTTAATAGTTCTATTGCACCTTTTGCAAATATGTCAGAAGATTGAGTAGCGTATCCAAAAGGTAATTCGATAAAGATATCTACACCATAATCAAGAGCAATTCTTGTTTTATCCCATTTATTTAGTATAGATACATCTCCTCTTTGAGTAAAGTTTGAAGAACATACTACTATAATAATACTATCAGGATACATTTCTTTAACTTTCTTTAATTGATATAAATGTCCTAAATGAAAAGGGTTATATTCACATACTATACCTATAATGTTCATAAAATCACCAGCATTAATATATCACATTATTATTTTTTTTACAAATAAAAAAGAAAAACATTAATTATTTTTCTTTTTAAATACAAATAATTTACTTAATACATAATTTAATATAATTACAATAAATTGAGCAATTACTTTAGCAATTTTATCGTTAATTAGTATTACTTTAACCGTTATAAACATAAATGCTAACTCAATAAGAAGAGTAGTTATTCTTGAAGATACAAACATACTAAATACTTTAATTTCTTCTTTCTTACTAGAAGTTGTCGTATTAAATACAAATTTTTTGTTGGTAATATATGCGAATATAACTGCACATATCCAAGATAAAACATTAGCAAGTATAAATAATATATTATTTTCTATATCTAAGATTAAAGAGAAAAGGAAATATGTAACAATACTTACTATTGTAGTAAGGACCCCTACAATCAAATAATTTATAATTTCTTGATATTTTTTATATAAATTAATGATATTATTCATGCTTTTTATCCTTTATATTAGTATCTTTAATTATATATATAGGTCTGTTTTTTACTTCAAGATATACTTTAGATAAGTATTGACCAATAATACCTATACAGAATAATTGAACACCACTTACAAAGAAGATAATGCAAGCAAGGCTTGGCCAACCAGAAGTTGGATCACCAAATATTAATGTTTTAATAATTATAAATATGATTAGAATAAATGATATTAAGCAAAATAGAACACCAATAATTGATGATACAATAAGGGGAGCAGTTGAGAACCCTACAATTCCATCAATTGCATAAGAAAATAGTTTCCAAAAATTCCATTTTGTAGTACCTGCGACTCTTTCTTGATTTTCAAATTCAATCCACTTTGTTTTAAAACCAACGAAACTAAATAACCCTTTAGAATATCTGTTATATTCTTTCATATTAATAATAGCATTAACCATTTGTCTAGTCATAAGACGATAATCTCTAGCTCCTGCAACCATTTCTGTTTTAGATATCTTTGCAATAATTTTATAAAACCATCTAGTAAATGTTTTTCTTAAAAATGAATAACCATTTCTACTAGTACTTTTTGTAGCTACACAATCATATCCTTCTTCAGTTATACCTTTAATCATTTCTGGTAAAAGAGAAGGGGGATCTTGTAAATCGACATCCATTGTTGTTATAAAGTCACCACTGCTAAGTTCTAATCCTGCATACATTGCAGCTTCTTTTCCAAAGTTTCTAGAAAAGTCAATAAATTTAACCCTTTTATCTTTTTTAGCAAGTTCTTTCATAATTAAAGCACTATTATCTTTTGAACCATCATTTACAAATATAAATTCGAAGTCATAATCTTTTATTTCCTTACTAGTTTTATTTATTTCTTCATAAAATAGTGGAATAGTTTCTTCTTCATTGTAACAAGGAACTACAATACTAATTTTTTTCATTTTTACTCCTCCAATCGAAAATAATAATTCCTATATATATTATAACACCAATTATACTAATAATTTTAGCAATATTACTAAATGGTGCAGTATAACTAATAGATATAGAATGTTTACCTTTGTTAATTTCAAAACCAATAAAAGCAGTATCTACTAGTTCATAATCAATTTCTTTACCATCAAGTTTAATATTAAATCCTTTATCATATGGAATACTTAGTATAAAGTAGCCATCTTCTTCTACATTGATATTACCATTAATATAATCTCCATAAGTATTATCTTTATCTATTATAAAATTACTATGTGTATCATTAATATTCTTAACTTTATCATAATCCATCGTGTACACTTTAATATTATTAATTTCATAATGACCTTTACTAAATGTTATATCTAAATTATTGTTATCTATTACATAATGGAATGTATAATTATTATTATGGTATTTCCACCCTTTATAAGATAGGGTATTTATAACATTATTAATAGTAATAGTAGTATCTTTTTTATCGTTATAATTCATATCAAAAGTAACAAATATAACTTTATCTTTAACATTATCATCAAGTTTAATATTCATCGTACCATTGCTTTCAGAATTAATTATATACATATTATTTTCATTATTAATAGTTAAATTACTATAATCTGTAAGATTTATTTGTTCATTATATTCATTAATATTACTTTTATATACATTGTCTATTTCTTTATCCACAATAATATAATTTAATAAAGCATCTATTGTATATGGATAAGACAAACTATCAAATTCTTCTTTCGACATTAGCTTATTACTTGAGTATCCAATACTAAATACATCATTATTCATATATAAATTGTCACTGATTAAATTATAACCTTTAATTTGGTAATTAGATATTAAATATTTATTACCCATATATATATTAAATAAAGGGTTACTACTTTGGGTAATTGTATGATAATCTTTATTATATATTTCATTATTAAATATATTTCTAACGAATTTTGTATAATACATATTTGAAGTAGAAGAATATATTGTGCTTAAGTAATAATTATCTTCATATACATTATTAACATTTTCTAAAATATAAGACAAATTACCAACTCTATAAAATGAGTCATCAGGGATAGAAATATTGCTTGTCTCTATGTTATTTAATTCTTCTTTAGTAACTAATTTATCATCAGTATTTATAGCTATGCAGTATCCCATACTAAGTAAAATTATTGGAATAATAATTATATAGTTTTTATTTCTTTTTTTATATAAAATAATACTTCCAATTATAATTATATAATCAATTGCAAAGAATATTAAATATTGGAAATTTAAATTTGTAATTACTATAATTATAAATACAATTAAAGATATAATTATTAATTTTTTTGTATTTATTTCTTTTTTTAATATTCTATTTATAGTATTTGCAATTAAATATATACAAATTGGTAGTAAAGGTATGAAACTTTTACCATCAATATACATAAATCCATTTAATAAATAATTAAATACAGGGAAGATAATTAAAATACTAATAATAATACTTAATATTCGTAGATTTTTTTTATTATTAATAATATTTTCAATTAAACTAATTATAAAGATTGATGATAGACCAATACTATAAGATTTATACATAAATAAATTAATATCAATTTTAGGAATAAATAGACTAAGAATATTTAGGCTAGTATTTGTATCGCTTCTTCCTGACATTAAAGTATATACAGTAGGAATAAGTAATATTGAAGATATTAAAATTGGTACAATAAGTATTAATATAAATTTAAATCCTTCTTTAAACATATCTTTAAAGTTACATTTAGGATTAATACTAATATACTTAAATAAAGCATAAATACATATAGTAACAATAGCACCAACACTATAAAAATAACTGGTTAAAATAATTAATAATACATTTAAAATTAAATATTTCTTATCTTTAGTATCAAAGTATTTATCTACTGATATAAGTGCTAATATAAGAAATAACATATAATCATTAAACATAATATGTCTATGCGTATGGAATATTATTGGACCAGCTAGTAAGAAAATAAATGTTGAAATAAAAGCAACTTTACTAGAAAATTTATTATTAATCCATTTATACAACATTATACAGCTTAATATTATAAGTAATATATTACTAATAATTATGTAATCTACCATTTTTATAAAAGGTAATAGGTAAGATAACATAATAATTGGATTAAATAGTCCATGATAAGATAAGTAATATATATTTTGTCCTCCTCCTAAATTAAAAGCAAAATTAGGAAATAGGGAATGAGTATTATAAAATAAATTTCTTAAATATTCTGGTATCCTAAAATGTTGACTTATCCAATCAACAGTGGAACCATAAGTGTATCCCATAAGATTAATAACAATTATATATATTATAAAGAAAGAAAGAATAATACTTAAATTAATATAATCTTTTTTATTAAGTTTCTTCATTAGTATCTTCTTCCTTTGTTACAGTTTCTTTTTCAATTGTTTTAAAGTAGTCATATTTTAATACCAAATCATTTTTCTTTATAATATAATTAATATAATTATTTTTTTCTTCTAATTCTTCGTCACTTATTTTACCATTATTAGTAACTACACCACCATCAACATAGACATTTCCATCATACCAAGAATAATCACTAAAGAATGCTATTCCTTCATAATTAGGATCTAGTGCATCAGTACCAATATAATAACTTGGGTGTTCATATATACCAAATAAATTTAATACAGTAGGTAAAATATTTAATTGAGAAGTAACAGAAGTAATACTTTTGCTTTCAATCCCGTTGGACCATATAAAGAATGGTGTATGGTTAATTAAATTGTTAGATGTTTCTTTATATTTAGCAAGAATTGTTTTATCTGTTAAAGTATACAAATAGTGGTCAGCATAAGCTACAATTACAGTATTATCTAGAAGATTATTATCTTCAAGTGCTTGTAATAACATTCCAATCATATCGTCTGTTTCTTTTGCTTGTATTCTTGTACAATCTTCTTCGGATAAAGTTGTTCCTTCTTCTAATGTATCTTCTGTAAGCATTTTACATACACCTTTGCTTTGCGAAAATGGAATATGATTAGAGTAAGTAATAATGTAATTTACAAAATTAGTATCAGTAGGGAACATATTTTCATAAAAAGTTTCATTTTTTATAAGTTCTGTGTCTAAATAATAAGTCTCGTCCTTATAATCTCCTAAGTCTTTTAATCCAAAATATTTATCATATCCCCAATTTTTATAATTAATACCTCTTGAATAATATTCACTTGAATTCATATGGAAAGCATTAATTTTGTATCCTAATTCCTTAAATAGTTTTGCCATACCATAATCAAAATTATTTTTATTAAAAGTATATGCATTTTTAGTATAAGTAATCGGAGTTAAATAACCAGTATTAACAGCAAATTCAGAATTAAATGTTGAACCACCACCATTATAATAAGAATAGTGATTAGTAAAGTTTATTCCTTCATTCATTAATTTATATAAATTAGGCATTCCTTCTTCAGTTACTAACCAGTCATCAATACCTTCTAATTGTAAGAAAATAAGATTTTTACCTGCAAATATTCCAGTATATTCATTATTATGTTCTTCTTCTTCTAAAAAAACATCTTTCAAAAATTCTAATTCTGAATCGTCGCTTACTTCTTCTTCTTTTAAAAATGTTATATAGAAGTTTCTTACTGTATATTCATATAAACCAGCTACTGCCATACTTTTATTATTATCATTAAAGTTAATATATATATTTTTGAAATTTCTCCAAGTATTCCAACTAAGATCAGAGTTAGATGGACCTAATAAAAACGGAATAGTAAAATGACCAACTAAAAATACTATAAATGTTTTAAGTAAAAATTTATAATTATTAGTATTATAATTTGGAATATGTTTATAACCATTTATTCCTGTATAAATAGTGATAATACTAACGACATATATCCATAAATTAGTACTTTTTATTGCATCAATTATATAACTGCTTCCTTCACTTGCCATTTCTAATAAACTAAAATCAAAGAAATTATTAGTTAAACCATAATAAACATTATTTACATAAAATATAATTAATGATAAAGTTAGAAAAATAATATAAATAATATTTCCATATTTTTTCTTAAATGATAATACTAAACTAATAAATAAAAATATCCAAAGAATTGTAAATAAATTAGGTACAGGTTGATAAAAACCAAATGAATCTATTGGTTTAGCAAATATTCTAGTAGATAAATCTAATATTAAAAAAGGCAAAGCCATATATATAATATAAATATATTTTATTAAAAAATCTCTAATTATTATTGTGTATTTTTTAGTAAAATTTTTAATTTTATCTATTTTTTTCACACAAATCACCACAAGAAAATTATATCATTAAATATTATTTTTATCAAGAATACTAATAATTTGTGATATTTAAATGTCAATTTATTAATAATACTGATTTTAAAATATTGACATAAATGATTTTATGTAATACAGTTATTATGATGTAAGTTAATAGGAGGTTATAACATGAAATGTAAGTATAAAATAAAGAATATTGATTGTGTTAATTGTGCTAAAAAAATAGAAGATCATTTAAATAAGGATGTTAATATAAGTAATGCAAGTATTAATTTTAATACATTAAATATTAGTTATGATACAGATATTGAAAATTCTATTAACTATGTAAATAAAAAAATAAAAGAAATAGAACCAGATACTTACATTTATGATAAAGAAACAAAAGAAGATATTTATTTCTATGATTATTTAAATTTAGTATTAGGTTTTATTTTAGCAACTATTGGAATATTTATAAAAATGCCATATTATATAAATTATATATTAATTATAATAGGATTTATTCTACTTTTAAAAAGAAGTGCAACACTAGCTTTTAAACTTTTAGTAAAGAGTCATCAAATAGATGAAAACTTTTTAATAGTAATTTCTTCAATAGGAGCATTCTTAATAAATGAAAAATTTGAGGGGTTAATGGTTATAACATTATATGAATTTGGTAAAATATTAGAGTCTAAAGCTATAAATAAAACAAGAAAGAATGTTTCTGCACTTGCCAAGATAAAAGAAGATTATGCTAATTTAAAAGTAAATAATACTTATAAGAAAGTTTTATCAGAAAGTGTAAAAATAGGGGATACAATAATAATAAAAAAAGGGGAAAGAGTTCCATTAGATGGTATCATAACAAGTGGTATAACTTATATTGATAATTCATCTTTAACTGGGGAATCTAAATTAGTATCTTTAACTATTGGAGATAAAGTATTATCAGGAAGTATTAATAAAGGGGATATAATAGAAGTAAAGGTTGATACACCATATATTGATTCTACAGTTAATAAAATATTAAATTTAGTAGAAAATGCTAGTGAGAATAAGGCAAAAACAGAAACTTTTGTCTCTAAATATGCTAAATATTATACTGCTATTGTATTAATGTTAGCGGTATTAGTAGGTATATTTTTGCCATTAATAACAAATTGTACATATAGTGATAGTATTTATAAAGCACTTACTTTTTTAGTAATATCTTGTCCATGTGCTATTGCAATATCAGTTCCACTTAGTTATTTTTCATCACTTGGATTTGCATCTTCTAAGGGAATTCTAATTAAAGGAAGTAATTATTTAGATGGAATTAAAGATATAGATACAATTGTTTTTGACAAGACAGGAACTTTAACAAAGGGAATATTTCATATATCTAAAATAAATATATTAGATAATAAATACAAAGAAGAAGATATATTAAGATTATTTAAAATAGGGGAAACTTATTCTAATCATCCAATCGCTGTATCTTTAGTAAAAGAAATAGATATAGATGTTAGTGATTGTAAGATAAAAGATTATAAGGAAGTATCTGGTTTAGGAATAGAATATAAATTAGATAAACAAACGATAAAAATTGGTAATTCCAAACATGTAAATAGTAAAGAAAAAGAAGATAATACAGTAATATATATAAGTACTAATGAAAATATTATTGGAAGTATAGTTATTGAAGATACTTTAAAAAGCGAAGCTCCAGAAGTTATAACTAAACTAAATAATATGGGAATTAACACTAAAATGTTTACGGGAGATAATCTTGAAGTAGCTAAAGATGTTAGTTCTAAATTAGGAATAAAAGATTATAAATATAATATGCTTCCTAACGATAAATATAGTGAATTAACAAAGATACTTAAAAATAGAAAAAATAATAAATTAGTTGCTTTTGTAGGAGATGGAATAAATGATTCTCCGGTTATTGCACTATCTGACATAGGTTTTTCTATGGGAGGAGTAGGAAATGACAGTGCCATAGAAGCATCAGATATAGTTATTACGAATGATAATTTAAAAAGTTTATTAACTGCTATAAGTATATCTAAAAAGACGAACATAATAATTAAAGAAAATGTAACATTTGCAATACTAACTAAAATAACAATATTAATATTAAGTGTAATTGGAATAGCTAGTATGTGGCAAGCAGTTTTTGCTGATGTAGGAGTTACCATTATTACTATATTTAATACACTTAGACTTTTGAAGGGAAGATATTATGAAAAAAATAAATAATTTAATTATAATTTTATCATTAGTAATAGAACTTATATATTTTATAATGAATCCAATTATTACTGTAGATAATATTTTATTATTACTATCTTATATACCAGTAATATTTATACCAAGAATATTTAATTTTATATTTAAAAAATCTAAAATAAAAATAACAGATGATATAGAATTTGCTTATTTAATATTTCTTATATTAGCATTTTTATTTGGAAGTATTATTGGTGGATATTCTAAAATATATTGGTATGATTCATTTACACATTTATTATCAGGAGTATTTACAGCATTTATGGCTCCAATATTACTTAAATGGCTAAATAGATATGATAAAAAGGATATTGTATTTAATATAATTTATATAATTCTTATAACTTTGTCAGTAGCAGTTCTTTGGGAATGTGTTGAGTTTACTATTGATAAAGTACTAGGAATGGATACTCAAAAAGTATTAACTACTGGTGTCGATGATACTATGAAAGATATGATTTGTGCCTTAATTGGTTCTATTTTATATAGTATTTATTATTTATATAATTTGAATAAAAAAAGTAACTAATATTATTTTGTTAGTTATTTTATATTATCTATGTATATTATTAATTTTAGATAAAGTAATCCAATATCTCCTTAATATTTCGTCTCCTTTATGAACAGTATTTTCATATTCCCCACAACATTTTTCAATTGTTTTAGCACTAGCTATATTTTCTTCATTACATGTAATTAGTACTTTGTCTATATTTAAATCATTACATTTTTCTAATGCTTTTTCTAGTTGAATTATTCCATATCCTTTTCTTCTTTCGCTAGGTCTAATGGTATATCCAATATGACCTCCATAATTTAATAAAAAATCAGTTAAAGTATGACGAATATTGCAAATTCCAATAACTTTGTTGTCGTTAGTTCTAACTAAAAGATAAGTAGATGCAGGAACATACCCATTAGGTAAATTTATTCCATTTTTTTCATTTTCTTTATCTTTTATCCATTCTTCGTAAGAATTACAATCTTCAAGTCTTGACATCCCTGCATATTGCCAAGGATAACCTTTATCTATTAAGTTTACTTCTTCTAAAAAAGCCATTACTTCGTTTTTATATTCCAAAGATGGATTTATTAATTTAAAATTTTCCATAAACTACACCTCGAATTAATTATACATTAATTTCCTAAAAAATTCAAAATTACATTAAATAAGGGGTTGACAAAACAAATTAAAATACTGTATTATTGTTTTAATAACTTTGATGAAGAGAAGTAGATTTAAACAATTCTTATAGAGAGTTAGGGGTGGTGGGATCCTAATAGATAGTTTATTATGAAAAACACTTTGGAGTTGCTTATCGAAAATGTTGTGAGTAGAATAAGCCGGCTTGAATACCGTTATATATTCTAGATTTGTTAGAATCGAAAAAAGAGATTATAAAATTAAACTTTTTATAATAAATTGGGTGGCACCGCGGAAACCAGACTTCGTCCCATAATAGGGATATAAGTCTGGTTTTAATATTATAGAAAGAGGGAGATAATTATGTGTAGTTTCTTAGTTTACACAAAATGTGACATTAGTCAAAAAGAATTTAAAGAGGGTTTGAAAAAAATAAAATATAGGGGACCTGATATGACAAAAATAATAACTAATGATGGTATGTGGGGATTTAATAGGCTTTCCATTATGGGATTAGATGAAAGTGGTATGCAACCGTTTATAAAAGATGATATGATGGTAGTATGTAATGGTGAAATATATGGATTTAGAAAAATAAAAGAAGAATTAATTAATAAAGGATATGAATTTAAATCTAACAGTGATTGCGAAATATTGCTTCCATTATTAAAAGAACATGGAATGAAAATGTTTAAAAAATTAGATGCTGAATTTGCATGTGTAATTTTTGATGGTAAAGAATTTATTGCAGCAAGAGATCCAATAGGAATACGACCTATGTTTTATGGATTTTCTAAAAAAAATCATAATATAATGTTTGCATCAGAAGCAAAGGCTTTAATAGATATGTGTGATGATATTTATGCATTTCCTCCAGGACATTATTATTATAAAGAAAAATTTATAAAATATTATGATACTACAAAAGTTGATAAAGTTATTGATGATAGTTTGGATGAAATTTGTTTAAATATAAAAAATAAATTGGAAAAAGGAATAATTAAAAGATTAGATTCTGATGCTCCGTTAGGATTTTTATTAAGTGGGGGTCTTGATTCTAGTTTAGTATGTTCAATTGCTACAAAATATTTAAAAAAGCCAATTAAGACATTTGCAATAGGTATGAATACTGATGCAATTGATTTAAAATATGCCAAAATAGTTTCTAATTATATAGGAAGTGATCATACAGAAATAATAATAAGCAAAGAAGATGTTATTAATTGTTTAGAAGAAGTTATTTATCATTTAGAAACATGGGATATAACTACAATTAGAGCTAGTATTGGTATGTATTTATTGTGTAAGTGGATAAGAAATAATACAAATATAAAAGTTTTATTAACTGGAGAAGTTAGTGATGAATTATTTGGATATAAGTATACAGACTTTGCACCAAATAAAGAAGAATTTCAAAAAGAATCAGAAAAGAGAATTAGAGAATTATATATGTATGATGTATTACGAGCTGATCGTTGTATATCAGGTTGTTCAATAGAGGCTAGAGTACCGTTTGCGGACTTAGACTTTGTAAAATATGTAATAAGTATAAATCCTAGTAAGAAGATGAATACTTATGGTATAGGAAAATATTTGTTAAGAAAATCTTTTGAAGGAATTTATTTACCTGATGAAATTTTAATGCGTGAAAAAGCAGCTTTTTCTGATGCAGTAGGTCATTCAATGGTGGATTATTTAAAAGAATATGCTGAAAGTAAATATACTGAAGATGAATATAGAAAAAGAATCAAAAAATTTAAAACTCATAAACCTTTTACAAAGGAATCATTATTGTATAGAGAAATTTTTGATAAATATTATAGTGGGCATGATGACTTAATAGTAGATTATTGGATGCCTAATAAAAAATGGAATGGTTGCAATGTTAATGATCCATCTGCAAGGGTATTAAAAAATTATGGTGATAGTGGAAAATAATGTCAAATTGTATTAATTTAATATAAAAAAGTAATTATTCAATTACTAAGTGGTATAATAATGTATACAGGTGATGTAATGAAAAAAGTAAAAAATAAGAATAAAAAGAAAAGTTTAATTGGAAATATAGTAATTGGAATATTACTTTTTATATCAATATTTTTAATAAGTACAATAATAAAGATGGATTTTATGCCTTTTAAATATTTAATTATAGTAATATTAATAGTAGGAATTATAGATTTTGTATTAGTATGGTGTATAAAAAAGGGTAAAAAAATAGTTAGAATTATAACTATGATAATAAGTTTGATAATATCTATGGTTTTATCATTTATATCATTTAATGTATTGAAAACAAATAGTGTTTTAGGAAATATGAATCTTAATTATAAAACACATAATTATTCAGTATTGGTATTAAAAGATAGCGAATATTCAGATATTAGTCAGTTAGATGGAGAAAAACTAGGATACTATGATAATAAATTAGATAAACCAAATGAGATACTTTCTAAAATAGAAGAAAAGATTAAAGTTGATGCAGAATTATATAATGATTTAGATGAAACAGTGGATGCATTAATGGATAAAGAAGTTAAAATGATAGTTTTAGAAGAATCTTATATAAAAATGTTAGATGAGGAGAGTAATTTTTCTTCGATGGTAAAATCTATATATAATTTTAAAATAAAAATAGAAGTAAAAGATGTAAGTAAAGATACAGATGTTACTACTGAACCATTTAATATATATTTAAGTGGTATTGATACTTTTGGAGAAGTTTCTTCTGTATCTAGAAGTGATGTTAATATTGTAATAACAGTTAATCCTCAGACGCATCAAGTATTATTAACATCTATTCCAAGAGATACATATGTACAATTATCTGGAACGACAGGATATAAAGATAAACTTACTCATGCAGGAATATATGGGGTAGAAAAATCAATATCAACAATAGAAGAATTATTAGATATAGAAATAAATTATTATTTTAAAGTTAATTTTACAAGTGTTATTGATATTGTTGATACACTTGGAGGAGTTAATGTATACTCAGAATATAGTTTTACTTCAATGGACGGTTATAATTATAAAAAAGGTTATAATTATGTAAATGGAGAACAAGCATTATCCTTTGTTAGAGAAAGAAAATCTTTTGCATTAGGTGATGTTCAAAGAGGTAAAAACCAACAAGCAATGATTGAAGCGTTAATTAGAAAATGTATTAGTCCAGATATTATAAGTAAATATAGTAGCTTACTAGATTCAGTTAATGGCAAATTTGCTACAAATATGCCTATTTCAAGAATGATGAATTTAATAAAAATGCAACTTGAAGGAAATTATGAATGGACAGTAACTTCTAATTATATAAGTGGTACTGATGGATCAGAATATACATATAGTTATCCTACTCAAAAATTATATGTTATGATACCAGATGATGATAGTATATTAAATGCTAAAGAATTAATAGATAAAGTTGAAGCAGGTAAAATATTAGATAGTTCATATGGTGAAGAACAGAGTGGTAGTTATGTTACACAAAGTCCTGTTACTAATAATAATAGTAATAATGAAAGTAGTAATGATGACAAAGTAGAAGAAGAACCACAAGAAGAAAATAATAATGATGAAGAAATAAAAGATGATCCACTTGAGGACTTACTCCCAAGTGAAGATGATAAAATACCAGATGATGGAACAGGTAATACAGAAGATAATACTGGAGAAAATAATACTGATACAGAAGACAAGCCAACAGATGGAGAAAAACCAGTAGATGAAAATACTCCAAATAAAGATAAAGAAGAAAATAATGTTAAAGAATAGAGTTATAAACATATATAACTTTATTTTTTTATATACTTTATTAGGTGATATCATATGTCTAATATAATACTTGTAATTAAAGGATTAATAATAGGTTTTGCTAAAGTAATGCCGGGAGTATCTGGAGCGATTCTGGCAATTAGTATGGGAGTTTATGATAAAGGAATAAATGCAATTACAAGATTCTTTGATAATATAAAAGAAAATATTAAATTTTTATTTTTTATAGGAATAGGAATATTTATAGCAATAATATTAGGTAGTAATATAGTATATTTTTTACTTAATAATTATTATGTAATTACAATGTTATTTTTTATGGGATTAATATTTGGAAGTACTCCTAAAATTATTAATAAAGTAGATAAAACAATAAAAGGATATATAATATCTTTAGTTACATTTATTATAATAACTTTATTGACTACTATGAATGTAAATAATAACAATATAAATAATTCTATATTTATATATTTAATTTCTGGTTTAATAGATGCTTTTGGAATGGTGGTTCCTGGTATTAGTTCAACTGCACTTCTTATGGTAATAGGAACTTATAATAATATAATTCATTCTCTATCTAATATAGGAAATATTATAAATAATTTAAATATATTAATAACTTATGGAATAGGAATTTTTATAGGAATAATTATAACTAGTATTGTTATAAATTATTTATTTAATAAGTATAATAAATTAACTTTTTCATTTATATTAGGAGTTATTTTTTCTACTTTAATAACATTATTATTAAAAATATTTTCCTATCACATAAATATAAAAGACTTAGTAATAGGAGTATTATTACTAAGTCTTGGAATAATTATTTCTTATTTTTTTGACGATTAATAAAGTTAAAATTAAATTTAGGAAAAGCTTTTAAAATTCTGTTTTGAAAAAGTTTGTTTTTTAGTATTTCACTGACTTTTTTATTTATTTCTTCAGTATAATCTTTAGCAACATTTTGAGCAGTTAATTTTACTTTATTAATAATATTAAATGATGTTATTACATCTAGTAAAAATAGAATAAATAAGATGCTACTAATTATTAACATTATAGTATTTGGAATTAAATTAACTAAATTAATTATAATTGGGTTAATAAAACATACAGTTATGACTCCTCCTAATCCAAATAAACAAGAAAGATATAGACAAACTCTTCCATTTATATTAAATTTATAATTTGAATAGTCCCACCATCTAGCTTTAAATAGTTTTTCCATTAAATAACTAGTAATATATTCTAGTATTGTACATATAACTGCTCCCATTATAAATACTGTTAAAGGATTCTCTTTATATTGAGTTAAATATATCATCATTGCAATAGCACCAAATCCATATATAGGACAAATTGGACCAATTAAGAAACCTCTATTAATAAATTTTTTTTCAAAAATAAAGCCATATATTACTTCTGATATCCATCCTAAAATAGAGTATATATAAAAAATTAAAAAATTAAATAAAAAAACTTCCATAAATTCACCTACTTGTAAAGTATATCATAATAGGTACAAATAAACAATTATTTTTAGTAAAAAATATGTCAAAAACTATGTCAAAATAATTGAATAAATATATAAAATAATGTTATACTTAGTATAAAGTAGGGAGGTAAAAAAATGTTAATAAATGGACAAGAATATAGAATAAATAGGGAAAATGCTATTGTAAGAAAATGGGATAAAATATATTGTCAACTTTTAAAGAAGATACTTAAAGAAGGGGAACTTTTTGAAAATAGAACAGGCATTGATACATTAAGTATTGAGGGAGTTTCTTTTAAACTTAATGCTGGAGAAGAATTCCCAATATTGGAATCTAAAAAAGTAGCAATTCATAATGCTTTATCAGAAATGTTATGGATATATCAAGCTCAATCTAATGAAATAAGTTGGTTACATGAACGAGGAAATAAAATATGGGATGAGTGGAGAATAGATGATGACGGTATTTATAGAACTTATGAACCAACTGGAGAATATGTTCCTGAGAAAGAAGTAGAAGTACTAGATTTAGATGGAAAGCCAATGGGAATGTTTGCTAAGTCTTTAAAAGAAGGTAAAACTATAAAAAGCGCAAAGTTTTTTGGTAAAGAATGGGTTGACACAATAGGAACTGCTTATGGATGGATTAATGATAAATTTAAAAGACCACAATATGTATTACAACAATTAAAAAATAATCCCCACGATAGAAGAATGGTTATTAGTATGTGGCAAGATGAATATCTAAGAACAGCTGTTTTACCGTCTTGTGTATGGAGCAGTGAATGGAAAGTTGCAAATGGGAAATTGCATACTTTTGTACATCAAAGAAGTGCCGATACACCATTGGGATTACCTTTTAATATAAGTCAATATGCAATACTTCAAGCAATGTTTGCCAAAGTATCAGGATTAGAAGTAGGAAATCTTAATTGGAGTATTATGGATGCTCATATTTATGTAAATCAGATAGAGGGAATAAAGAAACAATTATCAAGATATAATAAAATGTTAAAATGGGAAAAATTTATAAAAAATAATAGTGATGAAGAAATAGAAAGAATGTATATGGAATTAAAAAAAAGAGAGACAAATTTACAAAATAGTTCATCAATAAAATTAAAAAATATGTTAAAAGAACTACAAGAAAACATTATAATATTAGAACTTATGTTAACTAAAGAAAAAACAATATTAGAACTTGCAGATAAAGATGATTTCTTTGCTTTTGACAATACTTTTAATACTAATAGAGAATATTTAAAAGAAAATATTACTGGTAATAAGGATATAAAAGTATTGAAATACAAATCTGCACCATTTATTAAAATGCCAATAGCACAATAGGAGGTAATTATGATAGCATTAATTGCAGCAATTGGTAAAAATAATGAACTTGGAAAAAATAATAATTTAATATGGCATTTACCTAATGATTTAAAATTTTTTAAAGAAGTAACAATGGGGAAAAATGTAGTAATGGGTTTTAATACTTATAATTCACTTCCTAGAAAATTAGTAGGAAGAACAATGATTGTGTTAACTAGTAAAAATATTAATGATAAAGAAATAATTGTATATAATGATTTAAATAAATTATTAGAAGATTACGAAAATAAAGAAATATTTATAATTGGAGGAGCTTCTTTATATAAAATATTTATTGATAAAGTAGATACTATGTATTTAACAGAAATAGATGCTAGTGATGATAAAGCAGATGTATATTTCCCTAAATTTAATAAAGATGATTGGAATAGAGAAGTATTAAAAGAAAATAGTGATAATGGTATAAATTACAAACACATATTATATAGAAGGAAGTAAAGTTATGGAAGGAAAAATAATTGTAATAGAAGGAACAGATTGTTCAGGAAAAGAGACACAAACAAGACTTTTAGTAGATAAATTAGTGAAAGAAGGATTAAAAGTAAAAAGATTATCTTTTCCCATGTATGATACCCCAACAGGGAAAATAATTGGAGCTTGCCTTTTAGGTAAACCAGCGATGTGCGAAGAATTACTTAAAGATAGTCATAGTTTCTTTCCAGAAGGTGGAGGAAATATAGATGTTCTTGCAGCATGTGATTTATATGCTGCTGATAGAAGGTATAATTTACCTAAAATACTTAAATATTTTAACGATGGTTATATAGTAATAATTGATAGATATGTTACATCTAATATGGCTCATCGTGGGGGACTTATTACTGATAAAGAAGAAAGAATAAAAATATATGAAAAGATAGATTTAAAGGAATATGTAATTAATGAATTGCCAAGACCTGATAAAACAATATTATTATATTTACCATATGAATATGCTTGTGAACTTAAGAAAAAAAGAGAAGAACTACCTGATGAAGTAGAAAGTAATATTGAATATTTAAAAAATTCTGAAAAAGCATACTTAGAACTTGCAGAATTATATAATTATGATGTAATTAATTGTGTAAGTAATAATCAAATTAGAACTATTGAAGAAATTAATAATGAAGTATATAGTAATGTAAAAAAATTAATAAAAAAATAATATGTAAATAAGAATAGTATATAAATAGTATGATTGAATTTTATGTTTATTTATGATATTATTTATAGTATAGGGGTAGTTAGTAGTACTAGGAGGTATTTATGGAAGAAATAGATTTAACGGAGCTATTATTTTATTTTAAAAGTAAATTATGGTTAGTAATAGGAATTGTATTTTTAATATTATTATTAGGTAATTTATATTCAGTTTTTCTAAAAACTCCGATATATAAATCATCTTCAACAATAGTTATTGCATCTAATAATAGTTCTAATAATATACAAACAGATATAACAGTTAATCAAAAATTAGTAGGTACTTATAAAGAAATAGTTAAAAGTAGAAGTGTAGTAGAACAAGTTATTGAAGACTTAGATTTAGATTATAGTTATGGAGAATTATATAATAATATATTTGTAGAATCAGTAACTGACACAGAAATTTTAAAAATATCAGTTACTAATAAAGATCCTGAGATGGCTAAGGAAATAACAAATTCATTAGCAAATGCTTTTAAAGAACAAGTAATATATATTTATAATTTAGAAAATGTTAAAATATTAGATGAAGCATCAATGTCAAATAAAGCAGACAATGTAAATTTTTATAAAGAAGAAGTAATATATTTTTGTGCAGGACTTTTTGTTTCATGTTTTATAGTATTAATGTTATTCTATTTTGATAAGAATATAAGAAGTGTAGAACAAGTAGAAGCAAAATTAGGTCTTCCTATTTTAGGAACTATACCTATTTGTGGAGGTAAAAAATGAGAAGTGAATTAATTGTTAATACTAGACCTAAGTCTAATATAAGTGAAAATATAAGAACAGTAAGAACTAATCTAGAGTTTGCTTCGGCTTCAAAAAAATTAAAGACAATTCTTATATCAAGTTCTGTTTCTGGTGAAGGGAAAAGTTTTATTAGTTCTAATTTAGCAGTAGCATTTGCTCAAAATGATAAAAAAGTATTATTAATTGATGCAGATTTAAGAAGAGGAAGAGTACACGATATATTTAATGTGAAGAATCCAAAAGGATTATCTAATTTATTATTAGAAGATGATATGAAAGAAATAAAACATTATATTGCTAAGAGTGATATAGATAATTTGTATGTTTTATTTAGAGGAACAATTCCTCCAAATCCATCTGAATTATTAAATTCTGATAAGATGCATGATATATTTGAAATAGCAGAAGAAATATTTGACTATATAATTATTGATGGCGTTCCTGCCGTAGGTCTTCCTGATGCTTTAATATTATCTAAATATGCTGATGCAATAATGTTAGTATGTGCAATAAAATATACTCCAATGAATGCATTAGTAGAAGCTAAACAAGCATTTGAAAAAATTGGTGTTCCTGTTACAGGCGTTGTTGTTAATAAAGTTCCTAATATAAAGAGTAATTATTATACAAGTTATTATGAATAAATTTATAGATGTACATAATCATTTATTATATGGTATAGATGATGGAAGCCAAAGTGAAAATGAAAGTTTAGAAATATTAAAAAAATTAAAAGAGTTAGGATTCACCCAAGTTATTGCAACACCGCATTATATTGAAGGCACTTCATATAATGCTGATAATTATAAAAAAACAGAAATCATTAAAACATTACTTGATAAAAATATATTAAATATATATTTAGGTAATGAAGTATATATATTAAATGATTTAATAGAAAATATAGAAAATAATAAAATTTATTCTCTTAATGGTTCAAAATATGTATTAATAGAATTTTCTTTTACTAGTAAACCATTAGATTTAGAAAAATATATATTTAATTTAAGAAATAAAAATATAATTCCTATAATTGCTCATCCGGAAAGATATGTATATGTTCAAGATAATTATGAAATAGTCAAAGATTGGATAAAATATGGAGCGTTACTTCAAGGAAATTATGAAAGCATAAATGGTAAATATGGTAAAAATGCCAAGAATACTTTTAAAAAAATATTGGGAAGTGGATATTATCATTTTTTAGGAACTGATGTTCATAAAGAAAATAGTTCTTTCTTTAATAATTTTCCTAGTATTGTTAAAGACATAAAAAAAGAAATAACAGAAGAGTATTTTGAAACTATTACTTATAGTAATCCTAAAAAAATAATTAATAATGAAGATATAGATGAGGTAAATACAAACTTTAAAGCAAATAAAAAAATATGGTTTTTTAAATAAAACTATATATAAGTGTGGTGGTAAATTATGAAAAAAAGGTTATTATTTTTGATTGTTAGTTTTTTACTAATACCAAATATAATATTTGCAGATATGATAACTTTTGATAAAGAAAAAGTAGAACTTTTAGAAAATGATACTCAGAGTATAAAAATAATATATGATGGAGAGGAAGAAATAAGTGAAGGTAGTTTTACTATCTATTCTTTGTCAGATGATATATCTATTAGTTCAATTAAAGGTGATACAGGAGTAACATTAACAATTAATAATAGCAATGTATCTTTTGAAACCACTAAACCATTAAAAAAAGGGGATACTATTTCAACTATTTCATTAACAAGTAATAATTTAAAAGAAAGTTCTAATGTTACTATTAGTAAGATTAAATTAGGAAATGAAGAAGAAGATAATAAGATCATTCCGTGTAACTTAATTAATGAAAAAAAAGAAGTACTATTAAGTTCTATAACTTCTGATATATTAAATATAGAATTTGATAGTAATACATATGAGTATAATTTTACAGTAGGAAATGATATAGAAGTATTGGATTTAAAAGCTACTAGTGATAACTCAAATGATATAATAACTATTAGTGATCAAAATTTAAAAGTAGGTACTAATAATATTATAATAAAAGTAGAAGATACTAGTGGTAATAGTAAAGAATATAAAATTAATGTATTTAGAGAAAAAGAAAAATTAAATACAAGTACAGATAAAGTTGAAATAAAAGAAAATAAAACTAATTATTATATAATAATAGTAGCATCAATATTATTTATAGTTGGAGATTTAATATATTTAAAAATAAGAAAAAATAAATAGTAAAGTCGTAGGTATTAATATGGATGAAGCAATGATAAGAGATGAAGTAATTGTGTATGAAAAAAATAAGATTTATAGTGTTATTAAAAGAATTTTTGATATGTTATTAGCACTTATTTTATGTCCAATTGTAATATTTATATATATAATAATAAAAGTTTCTTATATCTTTAGTGGTGATTTTCATCCAGTTATGTTTAAACAAAAAAGAACGGGTAAAAATGGTAAAGTATTTACTCTATATAAATTTAGAACTATGGTATATGGTAATGATGTGTATGATTTAACTAAGAAAGATAAATTTACCAAAGTAGGTTCTTTACTTAGAAAGACTAGTTTAGATGAATTAGGACAAATAATAAATGTTTTAAAAGGAGAAATGTCATTTATTGGTCCTAGACCATGGATAGTAGAATATTATGAAAATATGAATAATAATCAAAGACATAGATGTGATGTTCTTCCCGGAATTACTGGTCTTGCCCAAGTTAAAGGTAGAAATAATATTAATGTTTTTGATAAAATAAAATATGATTTAGAATATGTTAGTAATATGTCTTTTAAACAAGATATAAAAATAGTTATATTAACTATAAAAACAGTGATATCTAAAAATGGTGCTTATGCTGGTAAAAGTAGTATTCAAAATGAAATAGAGTGCTTAAAAGAACAAAATAAGAAGGCTATTAACTAGTGTTAATGGTCTTTATTATTATATTAATAAATGATATAATGAAATATAGAAGTAGGTGGGGAATATAATGAAAAAAGTTTTATTTACAGCAACTGTTGATTCGCATATTTTAGCTTTTCACATTCCGTATTTAAAATATTTTAAAGAAAGAGGATATGAAGTTCATGTTGCAACAAACGGAAATGCTAAAATTCCTTATTGTGATAAAAAGATAATTATTCCATTTGAACGTTCTCCATTTAAATTCAAAAATATAAAAGCTTTAAAAAACATAAAAAAAATTATAAAATTAGAAAACTATAATATAATTCATACACATACACCAGTAGCTTCTGTTATAACTAGATTAGCAGCTAAAAAAGAAAGAAAAAAAGGAACTAGAATTATATATACCGCACATGGATTTCATTTTTATAAAGGTGCATCAATTAGAAATTGGTTATTATTTTATCCTGTCGAGAAATATTTATCTAAATATACAGATACATTAATAACAATAAATGAAGAAGATTATAATTTTGTTAAAAGAAAGTTTAAAAAATGTAATGATATTAAGTATGTCCCAGGAGTAGGAGTAGATGAACAAAAATTTAATTTTATAATTAATAATAAAGAAAAAATAAAGTTAAGAAAAGATTTAGGATTAAATGAAAATGATTTTGTAATGATATTTCCTGCTGAATTAAATCAAAATAAAAATCAAATTTTTATAATAAATGTAATGGAAAAATTAGTAAGGAAATATGAGAACATACATTTATTATTACCTGGTAAAGATTCTTATGGAGGATATTATCAAAAAATAGTTAAAGAAAAAAATCTTCAAAAAAATATTCATTTTTTTGGATATAGGGAAGATATTCCTAAACTATTAAAAATATCTGATTTATCAATAGCAACATCTAAAAGAGAAGGATTACCTGTTAATATAATTGAGGCAATGTGTGTTAAATTGCCAATAATAGCAACTAATTGTAGGGGACATAGGGAATTAATTAAAGATGGTATAAATGGATTTTTAGTAGATATAAATGATGAAAAAGAATTAGAAAATAAAATTGTATACTTATATAAAAATAGTGATATTAGAAAAAAAATGGGTGAAAATGGTGCTTTAGAATTTAAAAAATACAGTTTATTAAAAATATATGATGAAATGTGTAATATATATGACCCAAAGAAGAATATAGCTTTTTTAAGATGTACACCTATTTATAATGATTCTAGAGCATTAAAAGAAGTACAAACATATAGTAAATTAAATAATAATGTGTTTGTTTTGGGATGGAATAGAAATTGTGAAAGTATAGATATTAATAAATTATCATTACCTAATAATTGTAAGATAAGTTTCTATAATAGAAAAGCTTCATATGGAAGTGGATATAAAAATATAATAAATCTTTTAAAGTTTAATATATGGACATATAAAAAATTAAAAGAGAATAAAACAAGAATAGATTATATTCATGCTTGTGATTTTGATACAGCATATATTGCTACTAAGTTTGCTAAAAAATATAATAAAAAAGTAATCTATGATATATATGATTATTATGTAGATAGTCATAATTTAGGACCTTTAAAAAATATAGTTGAACGATTAGATATAAAAACAATAAATAAAGCTGATTTTACTATTATTTGTACTGAACAAAGAAAAAAACAAATAAATAAATCGAATCCTAAAAATATTGTTGTTATTCATAATTCTCCTAATTATCAAAAAGATTATGAAATAACTAATCAAAAGAAAAATAAAGGAAAAATTAGAATAGGGTATTTTGGTATATTACAAGATGATAGACTTTTAATAGAAGTAACTGAGCTAATTAAAAATAATAATAAATATGAATTACATGTTGGAGGATTTGGTAAGTATCAAGAGTATTTTGAACTTATGTCAAAAAAATATAATAATATTACTTTTTTTGGACCATTACCATATAAAAGCGTAATTGAAAAAGAAAAAGAATGTGATGTATTATTTGCTACTTATAATCCTAAAATAACTAATCATATGTTTTCTGCACCAAATAAAGTATATGAATCAATGGCTTTAGGAAAACCAATTATAGTATGTGAAAATACTGGAATAGATGAATTAGTAAATAAGGAAAAATTAGGTTATGTTATAAAATATGATGCTAAAGAATTTATTAATAAATTAGATAAATTAGATAATATAGATATAAATAGAATCCAACAAATATTTAAAAAAAGTTATAGTTGGGATGTAATGGAAAATAAATTTAAAGATATGCTAATTAGATTAGGAGATAGAAAATGAAAAAAAAAATATTGTTTGTTTCGGATTCTTTAAGAACTGGAGGAATTCAAAAATCATTAATTGATTTATTAAACAAATTTAATTATGAAAAATATGATGTATTTTTATTTCTATTTAATGATAATAATATAAATTCAGTTAATAAAAATGTTAAGATAATTAAATCAAATACTATTTTTAGAATTATTGGAATGACTTCTAAAGAAGCAAAAACAAAAGGAATTTTTATATATTTTATAAGATTAGTCTTATCTATATTGTGTAAAGTATTTTCATCTCAGGTTATATATAGCATAATATATCTTTTTATTAATTTTGAAGATAAATATGATTTAGCCATATCATATTCAAATAATGTAAATAATCATTCATTATATTATGGTTATAATAAATTAGTTTTAGATAAAATTAAAGCAAATAGTAAAATAAGTTGGGTTCATATAGATTATGTAAATAAACAAGAAAAAAAATGGGAACTTAAAGAATTTAATAAGTTTAATAAAATCGTTTTAGTTAGTAATAATTGCAAAATAAATTTTGATAAAGTATATCCTAGTTTAAAAGATAAAACAGTAGTAGTTTATAATTATTTAGATAAAAATAGTATTTTAAAAAAAAGTACAGAATTTATTCCTAATATAGATAAAGAAAATAGTATATTATCTATTGGAAGATTAGAAAAAAATAAAAATTTTGAAATGCAACTTAGAATTGCTAAAAAATTAACTCAATCTAACTTAAATTTTAAATGGTATATAATAGGGGAAGGTAATAATAAAGATAAATTATTAGAACTTTCTAAATTATATGGAATAGAAGATAATGTTGTATTTTTAGGATCCAAAAATAATGTTTATCCTTATATAAAAAATTCAAAAATATTAATTTCAACTTCTTTAAGTGAAAGTTTTGGGTTAACTATTGCTGAAGCACAAATATTAAATACACCAGTAATTGCATTAAATTATCCATCATTAAATGAAATTATTGATGATAATGGTATAATCTGTAATTCAGAATTAGAAATATATAATAATATATTAAATTTATTTAATAATGAAAAAGAGTATTCATTATTAAAAGAAAAAACTGTATATAAAATAAAAGATGAAACAATTGATAAGCAATTAGAATCTATATTGAAAGGAATTTGATATAATGAAAAAGATATCTTTAAGTAAAATATTTTTAATATTATATATTATTATTTATTTATTGCATATGAAGATATATTATGCTAATTATATTTTGTTAATTACATTTGCATTATATTTACTCTTTTCACTAAAAAAGATAATTATTAAGCCTAAGTATTTTATAATTATAGGTATATTTAGTTTTGCTTATCTACTTCCATCATTATTAAGTGGAAATTTATATATAGGATTAAAGAATATATTAAATATTATTTTATATTTATCACCACTTATAATTTATATTATAGAATCGAAAAGTATTGGTAAAGATAATTCTTATACAAAAGTTATTCCTAAAATAATATCTTTAGTTTTAATATATATTTTTATTGTAAGTTATATATTTTTAAGTAAAGATCCATATTTTGCTAGAATAATGGCAAATTATAATTATAATATTCCTGGAATTGATGGTATTGGCTTAGTAACTGGAGGAGGTTATTTCATAATTTATGGTTTAATATTTTTATCAATATTATTTTTAAGTCGTATAAGAAATAATGCTAACTCTTCCCAAAAATTAAAAAATATAATTTTATATATTTTAACAGGATTATTAATATTTAAGGCAAACTTTGCGACAGCATTTATTTTATTTATGTTAGCAACTGTTATATATATTTTCATAAATAGTTATAAAAAATTTAAGTTCTTTAATATATTATTAAGTATTATTGCAATAGTTTTAGCCATTAATTATCAATATGTTTTTTCTGTTATAACTGAATTTATACCTGAAGATTCAATAATTTATATTAGACTTAATGATGCTGTTAATGACACTGAAAATTCTACTTTTTCTGAAAGATTTATGCTTATGAAAAGATCTATTGCAACAACAAAAGATAATTTCTTTTTTGGTATTTCTCATAAATATAAATATAATTATGATTTGATGAAAAGCGAAGCAGGATTACATACAGAATGGATAGATGTATTAGCCAAATATGGTATTATTGTATTTTTATTATATGTTTATATTATTTATAAAGTATTAAAAAATATTATTCTCAAATATAAGAATACTCAATATTATCATGTTTTCTTAACGACAGCTATTATGTTAGTAATATTAGGATTTTTAAATCCAATTAGTAATACTGGTTGTTTAGGAATTATTTTTGTTGTTATGCCTTTACTAATGGGGGAAATAAAAAATGAAAAAGAAGTTTTATAAAATAATGTATATTTTGTTTGGAAAATATTGGTTTAATTCTAATTTTCCAGTTCTTGGTGCAATATCAAAAAAATTCCGTAGTTATTGGTTTAAGAAAATTAATAAAGTAAATGGAAAAGTTAATATAGAAAGAAAAGCTAATTTTGGTACTAACATAGTAATGGGAAATAATTCAGGAATTGGAATAAATTCTTATGTGCAAGATAATGTAATTATTGGAAGCAATGTTATGATTGGACCTGATGTGTTAATCTATACAATTAATCATAATTATGAAAAAGAAAATGTTTTAATAATAAAACAGGGAGTTAATAAGAAAAAAGTAAAAATCGGTGATAATGTTTGGATAGGAACTAGGGTTATTATATTACCAGGAGTAACTATAGGTAATAATGTAGTAATTGGGGCAGGTAGTGTAGTAACTAAAGATATACCCGATAATGCACTAGCAGTAGGGAATCCTTGTATAGTTAAGAAAAAAATAGGAAGTGATACAAATGAAATTACTAATTGTAACAATTGATGATTTTCCTCATCAAGGTGGAAAGTCTTCACATATATCAAGTTTGATTTCAGGATTTAAAAAAATGAATGTAGAATATGATGTCTTTTCTGGTAATTATATAAATGTAAATGAATTTAAAATGCTAAAATTATTGGTGTATCCAATTAAATTTTTTTCTTTAAAAAAATATTTATATTTAAGAAAAAATATTCAATTATATTTATTTAGAAAAGAATTAAAAAAATATATTAAAAATAAAGAGTATGATACAATTAGTTTTCAAGATGCAATAACTTGTGGATATTGTGGAGATCTTTTTGATAAAAGTTTTCTTACTATGCACACTTATTTTGGTATTGAATATACCCTAGATAATAGTGGTTTTACATTAAATGATAAATTATATAATAAATTACTTAATCAAGAATTAAAGAGTTTATTATATGCAAAAAGTATTATATGTGTTGATGATAGAATAAAAAAACATGTTGAAGAAATAGTTAAAAAAGAAAATAAAAAAATAAAAGTATTTGAAATTAGTAATTTTACGGATACGGAAATATTTAAACCTAGTTTGAAACAAAATGAATTTTATAATATAGGGTGTATTAGAAGATTAGTTGAAAAAAATGGTGTTATATATGCAGTTAAAGCTATGAAATATTTAAAAAATTGTAATTGTATATTAAATATATATGGTGATGGTCCTTGTATGGAAGAGATAAATGCTTATATTGAAAAGAATAAACTAAATGATATAGTAAAATTACATGGTGGTGTAGATAATTCTAAAATATCAGAAATATATAAAGAATGTGATGTTGTATTAGTTCCTTCAATTACTGTTAATGGATTACAAGAGGCAACATCTATATCAGCAATAGAATCAATGGCATGTGGAATTCCTACTATTGCAAGTAATATAGGTGGATTAAAAATGCTTATAAAAGATGGAATAACTGGATTTTTAGTAGATGAAAAAGAACCAGAACAAATAGCAGAAAAGATTAAATTATTGATGAAAAATAGCGATACATATAAAAAAATTTCTGAAAACTGTAGAAACTTTATTGTAGAAAATCATTCACATCTTTCAGCAGCCAAGGACTATTATAATATATTTAAAGGTGATATAAATGAAAAAAGTAGCAATAATGACTTATCATGATATGGTTAATTATGGTAGTTTGTTTCAAATGTATTGTTTACAACAAATAGTAAAAGATTTAGGTTTTAAAGTTGATATTATTAATTATAGAAAAGATATTAACTATTTAAAAAAAATTGTAAATAATAATAAATTTTTAAAAAATATTTGGTTACACATAAACAATGATGAGTTATGGTTAAAGTTTAATAAATTTTATAAAAATAATATAAATAAAACTAAGATAGTATCATCTAATGATGATTTAAAAAAATTAAATAAAAAATATGATTATTTTATTGCGGGAAGTGATCAAATATGGTCTCCTAATCACTTTGATATTCATTATTTTTTAGACTTTATAGAAGACCAAAATAAATTAATATCATATGCCCCTAGTGTTGTTATAGATGACTTTAACTATAATCAAATTAAAGAAGTAAAGGAAATACTTTCTAACTATAAAGCTATTTCTGTAAGAGAAAAAACAGGACAAAATATTTTAAAAAAGAATTTTAATGTAGATTCATTAGTAGTACTTGATCCAACATTATTAGTAGATATTAACTATTTAAAAAATATTTCTAAAAATGTTAGAAATAACAAAAAAAATAATATAATATGTTATTTTTTAGGTAATAACAATTATGAAGAAAAGATAAATAAAATTTTTGATAAAGAAGAAATTATTAATATATCATTAAATAAAAAGCAAGATTTTGAAACTATTGAAAATATAAATAATGCAGGACCTGAAGAATTTATTAATTATTTAAGTAATTGTAAATTTATTTGTACTGATTCTTATCATGGTGTTGCATTAGCAATAAAATTACATAAACAGTTTATATTATTTGATCGTTTTGATTTAAAAGATCCAATTTGTCAAAATGCAAGAATTTATGATTTGTTAAATTTATTAAAAATAGATAGTGTTAATTATAGTAATTATATATCACATAGTTACAAAAAAATTAATTATGATTTAGTTCAAAAAGAATTAAATAAATTAATTTTAAACTCTAAAGAATTTTTAAAAAATGCTTTGGAGGTAAAAAGTAATGAATAGAAATGAATTAAAATATGGAACAATGTTATCGTATATATATATAGTTATTTATATGTTATCACAATTAATTTATACACCTATCTTATTAAATAGTTTAGGTAAAGACTTATATGGTGTTTATTCTTTATGTATTTCTATTGCAAGTTATTTTACTATTTTAGATTTTGGTTTAGGAAATGCTGTTGTTAGATATGCAAGTATTTATAAAGACAAAAATGATGGTGAAAAAAATAATATAAATGGATTGTTTTTTGTTATTTATTTAATTTTAGGGTTAATTGCATTAGTTATTGGTTTAATCGTAGCATTTAACATTGATAAGTTTTTCTCTGCAAATTTTACAAATAGTGATGTAAAAATTGCTCAAATAATTATTTTAATTTTAACTATTAATGTAAGTATTTCTTTACCATTAAGTGTGTTTTCATCAATAGTAACTGCTTATCAAAAATTTATATTTTTGAAATTACTTAATATTTTTAAAACATTTGCTTCTACAATAATAATGATATTATTTTTAGTTTTAGGATATAAAGCAATTACAATTTCATTAATAACTTTAATAACTAATTTAATTTATTTAATAATTATAACTATATATGCAGTAAAGAAATTGAATGTTAGATTAAACTTTAAAATAAAAAATAGGAAAGTTATTAAAGAAATATTTTCATTTTCCTTTTTCGTATTTATTTTGTTAATAATAGATAAAGTTAATTTAAATGTCGATATGATTATTTTAGGAAAAATATCTAATCCAAGTGAATTAACAATTTATTCAATTGCATCTAAAATATTTCAAATTTATGTTACTTTATGTGGTGTTATAAGTAGTATGCTTTTACCTAGATATATGTCATTAGTTAAAGAGAAAAAAATAAAAGAACTTAATAATGATTTTATTGAAAAAAGTAAGTGGCAATTAATTATATCAGTGTTTATTTGTACATCATTTTTATTAATTGGTAATGAATTTATTAATATATGGTTAGGAGGAACTCATTTTGAAAGTTATATCATTACATGTATACTTATGATTTGTACTGTAATTCCTCTTTCATTAAATGTTGCAAATGTTATATTGCAAGCTAAAAATGAACAAAAATTTAGAACAATAGTATTATCAATTATTTTAATATTAAATATATTAGTAAGTATTCCTTTTTGTAATAAATATGGTGCAATAGGGTGTGCCGTTGGTACTGCTATAACATATATATTAGGTCACGTTATAATTATGGGAATATACTTTAAAAAAGTCCAAAAATTGGATATGTATACTTATTTAAAAAATATTATTAATATATTTTTCGTTCATATTCCTTTTGTAATTATTATTTTAATAATGAAAAGTGTATTAAAAACAAGTTTAATAACAAATATTGTTTTACTAATATTATATTTGATTATTACTTGTATATTAGAGTATAAATTTATTTTAAATGTTAAAGAAAGAAAAATGATTGTTAGTATGATAAAAAGAATAAAAGGAGGTACTGCTTATGTGTAATTTACCAGAAGATAAATGTACAGGTTGTGGAACGTGTGTTGCTTCATGTCCTTTTAAAGCAATAAGTATGAAAGAAGATAATGAAGGTTTTTTATATCCATACATTGATACTTCTAAATGTAAAAAATGTGGATTATGTGAAAAAAGATGTCCTGTATTAAAGGTAAAGAAATATAGAAAAAATGATTTTTCTATTTATGCTGCATATACAAAAAATAAAAGTATACTACTTAATAGTAGTTCCGGTGGAATTTTTTATGAATTAGCAAGTAATGTTATTTCTTTAGGAGGAATAGTTTATGGTGTAACATACGATAAGATAAAAGGTGCCTATCATATTCCCGTTGATAAAATAGAAAATTTAAAAAATATTATGGGATCTAAATATTTACAAGCAAATGCATCATTAGTATTTCCAAAAATAAAAGAAGAATTAACTCAAGGGAAAACAATTTTATTTTCTGGTAGTCCTTGTCAAGTTGCAGGTTTAAAAGATTATTTAGTTAAAGATTATGAAAATTTAATAACAATAGATTTTATATGTACAGGTGTTCCAAGTTCAAAAGTGTTTAAAGAATATATAAGGTATTGGGAAAATAAATACAATGATACTTTTAAAACAATAGACTATAGAAATAAACAAGACAGTTGGTATAATTATAAACTAAAAATAGAATTTGAACACAAAACACGATATGAAAATCGTTTTTTTAGCCCTTTGATTTTACTTCAATATAATCATTTTTCTTTAAGAAGATCCTGTTATAACTGTAATTTTAGAAAAGGAAATTCTCCTAGTGATATTGAACTTGGTGATTTTTGGAACGTTGATTTAGTAAATAAAGAAATTTATAATAAAAATGGTGTTTCTTGTGTAATAATAAAATCAGATAAAGGTGCAAAATTATTTAATAAAATACTAAATAATATAAAATTAACACAAGTTTCAGAAAAAGATTTATTAAAAGTAAATAAATCATATGATAATTTTTGTATGGATAAAGAAAAAAGAGATAATTTTTTTAATGAATTTATAAATAGTACTGATAGAATAAGTATAATAAAAAAATATACTAATTATAGTTTTAAACAAAAATTTAGAATTAAGAAAAATCTATTAGTATTAAAATTAAAAAATAAGTAATATTTTATATAAATTTATACTATATTATGATATACTATTAATAGTAGGAGTGAGATGTAATGAAAAATAAAGTTTTAATTATTTTACTAGTAGTATTTAGTTTATTACTAGCAGGGGCAATTGGTTTTGGTGTTTATTTAAATATGAATTTTTCCACGATGATATTTGAAAAAGGATTAGATAAATTATATACATTAAGTAATGATACTTTAACAAAAGCCAACATATATGATTATGAAAATGAAATTGTTCAAATTAATAATAATGTTAGTTATAGTTCATCAGATGAAGTAAAAGAATTACTTGGATTAGATAGTGTATCTTTAAATTATAATATAACACTAGATAATAAAAATAGAAAAATGTTAAATAATATTAGTTATTTAGAAAGCGATAAAGAGTATTTAAATGTAGATTTATTATATAATAGTAGTGATTATAGTTATATTAATTTAAATAATTTATTTACTAAAATATTAAAGGTAAGTTTAGATGAGGAGACTACTAAATCTATTGAAGATATGTTTGATACTATATTAGATAATGGTAAAACAATAAAAGATACTGATAGACTTATATATTTAACAATAGAGATAATAAAAAATAATATTAATAAAGAAGATATACTAAAGAAAGATGTAACTATTACGATTGATGGAAAAGAAAATAAATTAACTGAATATTGTTATAGTTTAGAAGGAGAAAAACTAAATAATTTTGTAATCAATATATTAACAGAAATGGAAAAAAATGAAGAAATAGTTAATATATTAAAAAATACATATAAAATGGAAGAAGTTAATTTAGTAGAGTATTATAATGATAATTATAAATATAATGAAACTGATAAATTATTATCTTCAATATATGTAAGTGGTAGATATGATATAGTAGGTTTTTCTATGAATGAAGAAGCCGAAGTTGGAAATACTATTATAAAATATATTGGAACAAATGATTCATATTTATTTGAACTTAACAATAATATTGATACTAATATGATTGTTGAAGGAAACAAAGATGAAAAAGATACAATTAATTTATTAGTAAAAAACAATGATGAAGAAATTGGTACAGTTAAAGTAATTGAAGAAAATCATGAATACACATTTATTTGTGATACTGTTGATAATGCAATGTCAATAACTTTAAAATATAAAAATGAAAAAGTCAGTGACAAAGAAAATAATATTAATATTGAAGTAGGAATTGTATCTGAAGGAGTTTCATTAGGAATAATAAAATATAATCAAAATACTAAAGTAGTAGATAAATTAGAAGAATTTGATTATAGTAATGTAGTAGATGTTAATGAATTAACTGAAGAAGATACAAATGAATTATTTATGAATTTACAAGAACAATTGGGAGATAGTGTTTTGTATACTTTAATTATAGGTTATAGTAGTCAATTTGATGCTTCAAATTACAGTAGCATGTATTAGCCAAGAAAACTTGGCTTTTTCTATTGTAATTAAAATGATTTTTATAGTATAATATATATGTAAAAAAGGTGATAAATTATGAAAAATAAATATAATATGACAAAGGAAGATAATATTTTTTTTGCTAAAAGAAAACTTGTTGACAATATATATAAAAGCGCTAATTTGGAAGGAATAGCAGTTACTTTTGCAGATACATATTCATTTATGAATAATGTTAATAATGGTAAAATTAGTATTGATGATATGTTAAAATTAAAAGGATTAAAAGATGCTTGGGAATATACTTTAAATAATATTGATTGTGAACTAACAATAGATTATATAAAGAAAATTCATTTTGAAATATGTAAAGGACAAAATATAGAACCACTTGGAGAGTTTAGAAATAAAGGAGTAGGGATCACAGGTACTTCATGGAGACCTAAATTGCCTAGTGAATGTAATTATGAAGAAGATTTGAATAAAATATTATCTATTCAAAATGAATTAGAAAGATGTATAACTTTGTTTTGTTATATTCAAAGGGCACAAATGTTTTTGGATGGTAATAAAAGAGTGGCTAATTTAGTGGCAAATAAAGAAATGATTAGAACAGGACAAGGAATTATTTCTGTACCAATAGAAAAAATAGGAGAATATTTTACTAAACTAATTAAATATTATGAAACTAATGATATAAGTGATATAAAATTATGGATATATGATAATTGTATTGATGGAATAGAATAATGTAAAATAAGAACATAGTAAGTGTTCTTTTTATATTAAATATATATTATTCGTGGTATACTAAATATATGGAGGTAATTATATGTGTGGATTTGTTGGATTTGTAGATAAAACAAAAGATAAAGATAAAACAATAAAGAAAATGGCTGATTTAATAAAACATAGAGGACCTGATTCAGATGGATATTATACTGATGATGATATAGCCCTAGGTTTTAGAAGACTTTCTATTATTGATTTAGAAGGTGGAACACAGCCAATATATAATGAAGAGAAAGATAAATTAATATTTTTTAATGGAGAAATATATAATTATAAATATTTAAAAGAAGATTTAATAGAAAAAGGACATAAGTTTGGCACTAATACTGATACCGAAGTAATACTTCATGGATATGAAGAGTATAAGGAAGATTTTCTTTTAATGTTAAGAGGGATGTTTGCATTTGTTATATATGATTTAAAAACAAAAGAATTATTTGGAGCCAGAGACTTTTATGGTATAAAACCACTTTATTATGCAAAAATGAAAGATAGTTTTATGTTTGGAAGTGAAATAAAAAGTTTTTTAGGACATCCAAAATTTAAAAAAGAATTAAATAGAGATATGTTAGAACAATATTTAACATTTCAATATAGTGTAGGATCTGATACATTTTTCAAGAATGTTTATAAACTAATGCCAGGACATTATTTTAAATATAAGAATGGTAAATTAGACATTAAGAGATATTATGAAATTAAATTTGAACCAAATAATAAAAGGACACTTGAAGACTGGGAAAAAGGAATTAGAGAAGTAATTGATGATAGTATTGAAGCTCATAAAGTAAGTGATGTAGAAGTAGGTAGTTTCTTATCTAGTGGAGTAGATTCTTCATTAATAGCTACTTTGTCTAATGTTGATAAAACATTTACTGTAGGGTATTCAAATAAAAAATATAGTGAAATAGATTATGCAAAAGATTTATCTAAGAAGATTAATGTTACTAATATAAGTAAAGAAATAACTAAAGAAGAATATTTTGAAAAATTTCCAATGATAGAATATTATTTTGATGAACCACTTGCAGATCCTTCAGCGGTAGCTTTATATTTTGTTGCTAATATTGCTTCACAACATGTTAAAGTAGCTTTATCAGGAGAAGGATCTGATGAAATATTTGGAGGATATAATATCTATCATGAACCATATTCAGTATCTTGGTATTATAAAATCCCATACTTTTTAAGAAGATTTATAGGTATATGTGTGTATCCTTTTAGACATCATCGTGGGTTTAATTTCTTATATCGAAGAAGTAGAAAACTAGAAGATAGATATATTGGTAATGCATTTATGTTTGAACCAGTAGAAGTAAAGAAAATAC
This sequence comes from uncultured Bacilli bacterium, assembly GCA_944371525.1. GTDB lineage: Bacteria > Bacillota_I > Bacilli_A > RF39 > UBA660 > CALVVX01. The sequence goes on from CALVXP010000002.1 coordinate 36,093, forward strand.
TTAGTTATAAAACAGGTAAGAAAACATATAAAGATTTTACTAAACCATTTTATGATAAATGTAAAAATTATGATGATGTAACAAAAATGCAATATATTGATTTTAATTTTTGGTTAATTGGGGATATCCTTTTAAAAGCAGACAAAATGAGTATGGCTAATTCTTTAGAAGTAAGAGTACCTTATTTAGATAGAATACTTATTGATTATGCTAGGGAATTACCTACTAAATATAAAATAAAAGATGGACAAACTAAATATGCATTTAGAAAAGTTGCAAACGAAGTATTAGAAAGTAAATTTGCGGATAAAAAGAAATTAGGATTCCCTGTTCCAATTAGAGAATGGATAAAAGAAGATGATATTTATAATAAAATAAAAGATACTTTTTCTAGAAGTTCTGAATTTTTTAAAGTAGATGAAATTACTAAATTATTAGATGAACATAAAGAAGGAAAGAAAGATAATAGTCGTAAAATATGGACTATATATTCATTCCTAGTATGGTACGATGAATATTTTATAGCGAGGTAATTATGGAAATAGTAAAGACTGTAGGAATAATGTTTTTTAAAGATAAAAAATTACTTGTAAATAAACCAAGACTTAGACCTACTTATCAAATAGTAGGAGGACATATTGAAAAAGGAGAAAGTCCAATTCAAGCAATTATAAGAGAATGTAAAGAAGAATTAGGAGATAAAGCAATATTTGATATAGATAAAATAAAATATGTAATGGATTTTATTGAAGTAAATACAGCTTTCCCTGATAAAGAAATACATATGCATTTATTTATATATGATGGAATACTTGAAGGAGAATTATCTTTATCAGAAGAAATAGAAGACTTTAAATGGATAAGTAAAGATGATGATAGAAGTATATTATCTGATGCATTAAGAAATGAAATAATATCTTATGGTATTAGAAACTACTATATGTAATTATAGTAGTTTTTTATATACTTTTTTCCAAACAAATGTATTAAAAAACAATAAGATATAGTGATTTTTTAAACATTTTTTATAAAAAAGAAGTAATTTGCAATTTTTTTTATCAATAATTATTATAGAGGGGGAAGGAGGTGACGATTGCCTACAAAAGAAATATTAATTAGTCCTAGAATACAATTATGCTATGACAAAGTATTTAAAAAGTATTTAGAGATAATCCAAATGCTTTGGCAAAGTTAATAAGTGATATAACAGGGATACCTTATCTTGAGACGAAAGATAATATAGTATTTAGTAGTAATGAGCTTAGATTAAATCATATAAAAGAGAAATCTAAGGTATGTGATTTTATTGTTAATGTAGATAATTATAGTATAAATATAGAGATGAATATGTATCCTAGTAAATGGATAAAATATCGTAATTTTGCTTATCTAAATAATTTATATAATGGTATAGTAAATTCAGGATTAAAGTATAATGAATATGGTAAAAAAGTAGCTATACAAATAAATTTTAATGTAAACTATAAAAGTGAAGAACTACCAATAAGTAAATGTGTAGTATTTGATACAAATAGGTGCAAAATATTTATAGATAACTATTATATTTACCAGATAGATATTGTTAAGTGTTTGGATATAGTATATAATGAAAGTAAAATAACAAATGTACTTTCTGGAATAAGATGGGGAGCATTATTATATGCAGATAATCTAGAAGACATAGAAATAATATTAGGAAATGATTTATTAGAGAAAAAGGAGAAAGAAGAATTTATGAAAACAGTAAAAGGAATAGTTTATGAAGGAAAGACACCGGATATGGATTGGGATATTGAAAAAGATATTGAAAATCAAATAGCATCAACAAAAGCTGAAATTAAGGAAGACTATTGGGAAGAAATAAAAGCAGAATTTGCTGAAGAATATGGTGAAGAAACTTTAAGAGAATACATTGATTTGAATAAAGATAGATAAAATAAATAAAAAATATCTTGATGAAAATAAGGATAAAATAAAAAGAGAGTATTTAGATAAAATTACTTCACAAACTATTGAACAAAACACAATCCTTTTCATAAAAAATATGTTAAAAGAAAAATTACCTCTAGAATCTATAGCAAAAATTGCTAATAAATCATTAGAAGAAATAAAAAAAATTAGCGAAAGCTAATTTTTTTCATCATCTTCTATAAATAGTAAGTATACTTTAATTCCTAATGCAGTAGCTATGGAATTAATAACAGCTAAAGAAAAATTATTACGATAATTTCCTTCAATAGATATTACAGTAGAATAACTATAAGGAATAAGATCAGCTAGTTGTTCTTGAGTAAGTCCTTTTTCTTTTCTATATTTTTTGATATTTTTACTTACTACTTTATAAATATATTCTTCATTTTTTCTGTCAACTCTCATTTGCACCACCCATTTATATTATCGTATAATTTATAAAAATAATACTACCACACATTGTAATAATGGTGCTATAATAATATTTATGAGGTGTGCAATGAATAAAGAACAATTAGATAGATATATATTATCTTTTCTTATATCTTTATTTATATTAGGAGTAATCATTCTTATTATATGTATAATAGTAATGATTGTTGATTTATTTAAATAAAATATAATAGTGATAATATGATGAATTTAAAAAGAAGAAAAAAGAAAAAAATAATAAATAGAATATTTTTATTATTTATTTTAATTATATTTATATCTTTTCTTGTGATTAAAATATTTGATAATAGAGTAAAGCCTATTCTTCTTTCTTATGCAGAAGCAGAAACAAGAAAACTAACTACATTAGTTATTAATAAAGCTGTTACTAAACAAATTGCTCTTAATATGGATCCAGATAATTTGTATGAAATAGAAACTAATAGTAATAATGAGATAAATATAGTTAGTTACAATTCTACTACTGTTACTAAAATCCTTAATTCAATAACTAATTTAGTTCAATTAAATTTAAAATCAATTGAAGAAGGAAATATTGATTTATTAGAATTACCAGATAATTATGATACTGACAAATTAAAAGAAGGAATAATATATGAAATTCCTTTTGGAGCAATTACTAATATATCTTTTTTATCTAATTTAGGTCCTAAAATACCTGTTAAATTACATTTAATTGGAGATGTTACTAGTGGTATTAGAAGTAATTTAACTGAATATGGTATTAATAATGCTTTATTAGAAATAAGAGTTAATATAGAAGTTACTTGTAGAATAAATATGCCTTTTATTTCTAAACAGATAACAGTAGATAATGCTGTACCAATAGTTATTAAATTAATACAAGGAAAGGTTCCTGAATATTACTTTAATGGATTTAGTTCTAATATTAGTAGTTAATTTTTTTTTAATTTATTATTGTTTATTTATTTAATTTATTATATAATAGTCATAGATAATAAAGGGTGTGTATATATGACTATTTTAAATAATATAAGTAAGAAAAATATGATATTGATATCTTTATTTGTAATATCTTTAATAACAGTAAGTTTATATCAGACTTTAGCAACAGATATAACAATGAATAAAACAAATGTAGCAAGTGTAGATTTATCTTATACTTTTGATATAACAGATCAAACAGGAAGAGTAGTAAAAGTTAAAGCGGGTCAGACAAAAGTATTAGATATATTTGTAACAAATACAAATAATGGGACAATAAAATATGGAATAGCATATACACCATCTTCTGTAAAAACAAATGATGTAACAATAGCAGAGTTATCAACATCAAAAGATAGTGTAAGTGGCTTAATAAATAAAAATGAAAAGAAACAAATAACTATCATAATAATAAATAATAAAACTAGTGATATATCTTTAACATTAGTTCCTGTAACAGGATATGAACATGGAGGTAATTTAATAGTACCTTCAAATCATACACTTATAACAGAAGAATATGAGTTGTTTGATCCTGTTAATGCAGTTGAATATGTTGAATCATTATTACCTAGTAATCCTGAAACAATGAATAATGACGATCCAGATGGCAATGTAAGATATATGGGAGCAGATCCTAATAATTATGTATCATTCAATGATGAATTATGGAGAATAATTGGAGTCTTTGATGTAGCATCAACAAATGGAGGAACAACAGAGAAAAGACTAAAAATAATAAGAGATGAGTCAATAGGAAGTTATTCGTGGGATAATAAACCATCAGGAACAGGATCTTCTACATCAAATTATGGAAGTAATGATTGGACTGATAGTACCTTAATGGAAGTGTTAAATAATGGTGCTTATTGGAATAGAACAAGCGGTACTTGTCCGAGTGGTAGCAATGGGGCCACAACAAGTTGTAATTTTAGTTCTACTGGTCTTACCGAAGAAGCAAAAAATTTAATTGGTGATGCTGTATGGAATCTCGGTGGAACTGCTTCATATACAAGTGCATCAACTGGACTTGCTAGTCACTTCTATGGCTATGAAAGAGGAACAACTGTATATAGTGGAAGACCAACATATTGGATAGGTAAAATAGGACTAATGTATCCATCAGACTATGGATATGCCACAAGTGGAGGAACAACTACAAATAGAGCATCATGTTTAGCAAAAGAAATGTATAATTGGGTTAGTTCAAGTTATAGTGATTGTAAAAATAATGATTATTTATATAATTCTAGCTCGACCCAATGGACAATGACACCGCGTTCATCCAGTTCGAACTATGTGTTTTATGTGAACAACAACGCTCGTTTGAATTACAACATTGCCTACTTTGGCTATGCCGTGCTCCCAACAGCGTATCTAAAATCTTCCGTCTTGATAACAGGGGGAGATGGAACTTCTGAGAATCCATATAAATTGCAAGGACCACCAACCGGTGCAGAATATATAGAATCATTATTAACAAGTAATTCAGAAACAATGAATAATGATGATCCAGATGGTAATGTAAGATATATGGGAGCAGCTCCTAATAATTATGTATCATTCAATGATGAATTATGGAGAATTATAGGAGTGTTTGATGTAGCATCAACAAATGGAGGACCAACAGAGAAAAGACTAAAAATAATAAGAGATGAGTCAATAGGAAGTTATGCATGGGACAATAAACCGTCAGGAACTGGTTCTTCAAATTCAATCTATGGAGGTAATGATTGGACTGATAGTGTTTTAATGGAAGTGTTAAATAATGGTGCTTATTGGAATAGAACAAGCGGTACTTGTCCGAGTGGTAGCAATGGGGCCACAACAAGTTGTAATTTTAGTTCTACTGGTCTTACCGAAGAAGCAAAAAATTTAATTGGTGATGCTGTATGGAATCTCGGTGGAACTGCTTCATATACAAGTGCATCAACTGGACTTGCTAGTCACTTCTATGGCTATGAAAGAGGAACAACTGTATATAGTGGAAGACCAACATATTGGATAGGTAAAATAGGACTAATGTATCCATCAGACTATGGATATGCCACAAGTGGAGGAACAACTACAAATAGAGCATCATGTTTGGCAAAAGAAATGTCTAATTGGCATAATTCAAGTTATAGTGATTGTAAAAGTAATGATTATTTATATAATTCTAGCTCGACTCAATGGACAATGACACCGAGTTCATCCAATTCGAGCGGTGTGATTTATGTGAGCAGCAGCGCTTATTTGTACCGCGGCAATGCCTACATTGTCTATGCCGTGCTTCCAACAGCGTATCTAAAATCTTCCGTCTCAATAACTTCTGGTGACGGTAGTCAAGATAATCCTTATGTTTTGAGTACTTAGAAGCCGAGGTGGCGTTGTCCACCCGGCGTATTTTTTGTAGTATATTTGGTGTAGAGATAATATAAGTGTAAATAGAATGTAGAACATATTTAAAATATATGTTCTTTTTGATATAATTAAGACAAGTAGGTGTATTTATGAGAAATATATATGATTTAACATTAAAAGAATTAGAAGATTATTTTATTAGTATTGGCGATAAAAAATTTAGAGCAGTACAAGTATATGATTTTCTATATAAAAAAAGAGTTAAAAGCATTGATGAAATGACTAATATTGGAAATAATATAAAAGAAAGATTAAAAAATGATTTTGATATGTTTAAAATTAAACTTGTATTAAAACAAAGTGATAAAGATGTGTCTAAATACTTATTTGAATTATCTGATGGGGGAAGAATAGAATCAGTACTAATGTATCATGATTATGGTATTAGTATTTGTGTATCTTCTCAAATTGGATGTAATATGGGCTGTGCTTTCTGCGAAAGTGGAAGGCTTAAAAAAGTAAGAAATTTAGAAGCTTATGAGATAGTAGAACAAATACTTTTAATTGAAGAAGATATAGGTAAGAGAATATCACATGTAGTAATAATGGGAATTGGAGAACCTTTTGATAATTATAATAATGTTATGAAGTTTATTAAAATAATTAATGAAGGTAAAGGAATAGATATTGGTTCAAGACATATAACAGTGTCTACTTGTGGATTAATTCCTGGAATAAAGAAATTTATGAATGAAGAAGGTCAAGTTAATCTTGCTATTAGTTTACACGCTCCCAATAATGAAATAAGAGATAAAATAATGAAAGTAAACAGAATATATAAAATAGAAGAATTGATAGAAGTTATCAAAGAATATATTAAAAAGACAAATAGAAGAGTAACTTTTGAATATATTTTATTAGAAAATGTAAATGATAGTAATGAGTGTGCTTATGAACTTTCTAGATTACTCAAGGGAATAAATTGTTATGTTAATTTGATACCTTACAATGAAACTGAAAATATTGGCTTTAAAAGAACAAAAAATGCACAAATTATGAAATTTTATGATATACTTAAGAAAAGTAGTATTAATGTAACTGTAAGAAGAGAATTCGGAAGTAAAGTAGATGCTGCTTGTGGACAACTAAGAGCAAACAATATGAATTAATAAAGGTGGAGTAGATATGCAAACATTTTATTTAACTGATCCTGGTAAAGTAAGGACACACAATGAAGATAATGTAATAATATTAAATAATAATAACAATGAATTTTTATTAGCAGTAGCAGATGGTATGGGAGGGCATAAAGCTGGTGAAGTAGCATCCGCAATTGCAATAGATCATTTACATGATGAATTTGATAAATTAGAAACATTTGGTAGCAAAGAGAATGCTATTGATTGGCTTAGAAATATAGTAGTAGAAATTAATTCCATGATATTTGATTATACAAGTAAGAATCCTGATAGTAAGGGTATGGGTACTACTTTAGTAGTAGCTATTAAGACTAATGACTATATATTATATGGAAATATTGGAGATAGCTCAGGATATGTAATAAAAAATGAAAAATTACATAAAGTAACTAAAGATCATACATTAGTAAATCTTTTAGTATCTACTGGAGAGTTAACCGAAGAAGAAGCTAAGTATCATCCTAGAAAAAATGTACTTATGAGAGCACTTGGAGCCAATGATCCAATAGAAATAGACATATTTGATGTAGATACTAGTGTTAAAGGTTTATTCTTATGTAGTGATGGTTTAACAAATATGTTAACTGATGAACAAATAGAAAAAATATTAAATAGTAATTTATCAATAGAAGAAGCTGTAGTAAAGTTAATTAGAAAAAGTAATTCAAGAGGGGGAACAGATAATATTTCAATTGCTTATTTAAAAAAAGAAAGTGGTGATTTATAATGTTATCAAAGGGGCAAAAGATTAATGACAGGTATGAGATTATTAAATCAATTGGCGAAGGTGGAATGGCTAATGTATATTTAGCTAAAGATACAATATTAGATAGAGAAGTAGCTGTTAAGGTATTGAGAGGAGATCTTTCTACTGATGAAAAATTTATAAGAAGATTTCAAAGAGAAGCTTTATCTGTGTCTAATTTATCACATCCTAATATTGTTGAAGTATATGATGTTGGAGAAGAAGATGGACAATATTATATAGTAATGGAATACATTGAAGGTAAAACATTAAAGCAATTATTATATAAAAGGGGAGCCTTAACACTTCCCGAAGTACTAGATATAATGACACAACTTACAGATGGTCTTTCTCATGCTCATGAAGCATATATTATTCATAGGGATATAAAACCACAAAATATTATGATTGAGGATAACGGAACTGTTAAAATAACTGATTTTGGTATTGCTATGGCAGTTAATGCAACTCAATTTACACAAACAAATTCAGTAATGGGTACTGTTCATTATTTACCACCAGAACAAGCAAATGGTAAAGGGGCAACTGTTAAAAGTGATATATATTCATTAGGTATTTTAATGTATGAACTACTTACTGGTTCAGTACCTTTTAAGGGTGATAATGCCGTAGAAATTGCATTAAAACATATGAAAGAGAAATTACCTAGTATTAGAAAACAAAATCCATTAATACCTCAAAGTGTTGAAAATATAGTTATTAAAGCTTGTGCTAAAAACCCAAGGAATAGATATGATACAGTTAAAGAGATGCACGAAGATTTAGTAACAGCAATGGAAAGAGAAAATGAAAAGAAGATAGTCTTTGAGTATCCTGAAAATGATTTAGATGAACCTAAAGTAACTACTATAAGTAAACCTAAAAAAACGGTAGAAAAGCCGACAGAGGAAGAAGAAAAATTATTAGATAAAGAACCAATTGTAGTAGAATCAAAAGGTAAAAATAAAATAATTATTGGGTTATCAGTAGTATTGGTTTTATTTATAATTATAGCAATTGTCTTTGCTTTTGTGGTTATGGGTAAAAAGGTAAAAGATGTAAAAGTTCCCGATGTTACTAATATGACAGTAGAAGAAGCAATAGCAGAATTAGAAAAATATGGATTTGAATATACCACTAAAGAAGAAAATAGTAGTGAAGTAGAAGAAGGATATGTAATTAGTACTAGTCCGAAAGCAGGTTCTACTAGAAAAGAAGGAACTGTTGTAACTATTATTGAATCTATTGGAGGAGAATATTATACAGTTGAAGATTTAACAGGTCAAAATTATGTAGAAATAAAGGCAAAATTAGAACTTATGGGAATAAAAGTAACAGTAGAGAAAAAAGATGTTGATAATCCTGACGATTATAAGGGAAAAGAAAATCAAATAATAGATCAATATCCAAAATATAATAAAGATGAAGAATTAAAACTTGAAGAAGGAGATTCTATTACATTATATATACCTAATATAGTAGATGTTTATCCTGATATGGTTGCAGAAAAATGGAGTTTAGAAGATGCCCAAGCATTTGCAGATGAATATGGAATTACACTAGATATTACAGAAGAAGAAAGTGAAGAAGAACCAGGAACAATAATAGCTCAAGGAAGACCAGCAGGTGACACTATTATAAAAGGAATTACACTTAAAGTTACAGTAGCAGTTTCTCCAAGTGAAGATAGTCCATTAGGAGATTTAGTTCCAGGTACTGATGATGATAAGAAGGATAATAATTAAAGGAGAATGTAATAATTCTCTTTTTGTTGTAATTGCATCAAATAAAATCAAATGTTATAATATTTATAGTGATGGTGATTAAATGGAAGGAATAATTATTAAAAATATAAGCAATGATTATGTAGTATTATGTAAAAACGGAGAATATACATGCAAACCTAGGGGAAAATTTCGTAACGATAAAATAATTCCTTTAGTAGGGGATATCGTAGTAATAGATCCTGATAATAAATATATATTAGATATAAAACCAAGAAAGAATAAGTTAATTAGACCTAGTGTTGCTAATATTGATCAAGCATTAATAGTAACTAGTGTTAAAGAACCTGATTTTAGTACAAACTTATTAGATAAATTACTAGTAGTTATAACTTATAATAATATAGAACCAGTTATATGTTTAACTAAGTTAGATTTATTAAATGATAGTGAACTAATAGAAATAAAAAAATATATAAAATATTATGAAAGTATTGGATATAAAGTTATTTTAAATACTGATAAAAAAGAATTAAAAGAAATATTAAAAGATAAGCTTACAGTAATAACTGGTCAATCGGGTGCAGGTAAATCTACTTTACTAAATACATTAGATAAGAACTTAGAATTAAAAACAAATGAGATATCTAAAGCATTAGGAAGAGGAAAACATACAACAAGACATGTAGAACTATATCATATATATGATGGTTTAGTCGTGGATACTCCAGGATTTTCGGCAATTGATTTATCTGATATTCCTAATATTGGTATTAGAGATAATATGAAAGAAATGTATGATAATTTAGACGATTGTAAATATCGAGATTGTATGCATATCAAGGAAGATGGCTGTGCTGTAAAAAAGAAAGTAGAAACGGGAGAAATATTACAAAGTAGATATAATAATTATAAAAGTTTTATAGAAAGAAAGTGATACTATGGAAATATCTTTATCAATATTATCATGTAATGATATTGAAGAAGCAATTAATAAAGTAAATAATACAAATACTGATTATTTACATTTAGATGTTATGGATGGAATGTTTGTACCCAATACTTCTTATAATATAGAAGAAATTAAATATATAATAAATAATTCTAATAAAAAAATAGATGCCCATTTTATGGTGAAGGATCCAATTAAATATCTAAATGTATTAAAAGAATATAATTTAGAATATTTTACTTTTCATGTTGAATTAGATAATGTTAAATATTTAATAAATAAAGTTAAAGAAAATAATTATAAAGTAGGATTAGCTATTAAACCTAATACTGATATTAATGTATTGAAAGAATATTTAGATGATATTGATTTAATATTAGTTATGAGTGTTGAACCAGGTATGGGAGGACAAACATTTATAAGTAGTACTGTTAATAGAATAAGTGAAATAAAGAATATTATAGGTAATAGAAATATAAAAATAGCAGTAGATGGTGGAATAAATCATGATACTATAAAACTTATAAATAATGCTGATATTGCAGTTGTGGGTTCTTATATTACAAGTAGTACTAATTATCAAGAAAAAATAGATATATTAAGAAGTAATAATGAATAAAATAATTAAACCTAAAATAAATAATTTAATTGATAGTACTTTTGAAGAATATATTAAAAGTGAAGATTTATGTGGTGTTTGTATTAAAGATAATAGTACTAGTAATATAAGTTTTAATAATATAACTATTGATAGTTGTAAATTTATTAATATTGATTTTAATAATATAGAGTTATCTAATGTAAGTTTAGTTGATGTAATATTTGAACATTGTAATTTATCTAATAAAGTATTTAATAAATGTGGTATTCATCGTGTAATATTTAAAGATTGTAAATTAACTGGATGTGATTTTTCATTTTCATCATTAAATAATATAGAATTTATTGATACTACTTTTAGATATGGTAATTTATCTTATGCTAAATTAAAAAATATAAGTTTTATAAACTGTGATTTAACAGAACTAAGTTTAATAGAAACAAAAATAGAAAATCTAAATTTTGATAATTGTAATTTAACAAGAGCAGATATTTATAATACTTGTATGAATAAAGTAGACTTATCTACTTCTAATATTGATAATATAAAAGTAGATATAAATAGTATTAAAGGTGTAATTGTAAATAGTTACCAAGCTTTAGCGATAGTTAATTTACTTGGAATAGAAGTAAAAGATTAGTATAATCTCATATATATTGTAAATAATATATATGAGGTGATTACTATTAATAATGATGAAATAAAAGCCTTAGAGCAAAAAGTAATTAATGATAATATTAAAAATCAAGTAAAACGAAGTTATGAAAAAGGAATTAATTACTATAATGAAGTAGAAGAGAACAAAGAGAAGACTAATAACTAAAAAAGTCTTCTTTTTTTGTGATAATATACAAAAAAATGTTATAATAGTTATAGAAAATAAAAACAGGTGATGTAAATGAAAGATGCATATAAAAAAAATATTGAAGAAATATATAAAGAGTTAGAAACTTCAGATAGTGGATTATCATTATCTAAAGTAAAGAAATTACAAAAAATATATGGAAAAAATGTTTTAGTAGAAAAAGATAAGAAAACTAAATTACAAATATTTTTAGATCAATTTAAAAATATTATGATAATCCTTCTTTTAGTAGTAGGTATTTTATCTTTAATATATGCAATAATTAATAAAGAAGATTTTTTAGAACCAATAGTTATTTTAGGTACAACTTTAGTTAATTGTTTTATGGGATTTTTACAAGAATCAAAAGCAGAAGATGCAATTGGTAAATTAAAAAAGTATTCTGCTAATTATGTAACTGTTAAAAGAAATAATAAGCATAGTGAAATTAATTCTAAAAATTTAGTAGTGGGAGATTATATAATACTTGAGTCAGGTGATAAAATACCAGCAGATGCTAGAATAGTAAAAAGTTATTTTGCTAAAACTGATGAATCCATTTTAACCGGAGAAAGTGAAAGTGTAAGTAAAGATGATGAAGTAATTAATAATGATGTACTTCTTTCTAATAGAAGTAATATGGTATATTCTGGAACAGTACTTGTTACAGGAAAAGTAGAAGCAGTAGTAGTAGCAACCGGAATGAATACAGAACTAGGAAAAATTGCTTCTGTTATGGATAACAATGAAGAACCATTAACACCACTTCAAGTAAAAGTAAAAAAGACAAGTCAGTTTATTTTAGTAGTGGCTTCTATATTAATTACATTTGTTTTACTTTATGGAATAATTAAAGGTTATACTTTTATGAATATTATAATGTTATGTATTTCTATGATTGTAGCTAGTGTTCCTGAGTGTTTACCTATTGCAATAACAGCAACTCTATCTATTGGTGTTAGTCAAATGGCTAAGAAAAAATCAATAGTAAGAAATTTAGCAGCTATAGAAACACTTGGGTCTACCGAAGTTATATGTACTGATAAAACAGGTACTTTAACAGAAAATAAAATGGAAGTAATTAAAGTATATTCTAATTTAAAAGAAATATCTATAACGGAATTAAAAACTAATAACGAGTTTATTAAATGTATTGATTATGCAAATTCTGCCGTTATTAGTGATAAAAATACTTATACTGGGGATTCTGTGGATGTTGCCTTAAAGAATTATTTAAAAGATAATAATATAAAAAGTGGTAAAGATAAAAAACTATTTGAAATACCTTTTGATTCAGATAGAAAATTAATGAGTACTATTTATGAAGTAGATAATAAAAAAGTAATTTATACAAAAGGTAGTTTAGGTGCTATATTAAATAAATGTAATTCTGTTTTAATTGATGGTAGTGTTACTAAAATAAATAAAGAAGTAAAAGATATACATCTAGAAATAGAAAGTTTAATGGCTGGTTTTGGACTTAAAGTAATAGCATTTGCATATAAAATAATTGATAATACAAACATTGATGAGGATAAATATAATGAAGAAGAAAATAATTTAATATTACTAGGGTTAATTGGATTAAAAGATCCAGTTCGTGATAATATTAAAGAATCTATAAAAGAATGTTTAAGTGCTAATATTAGACCTATTATGTTAACTGGTGATAATTTAACTACAGCAACTTCTATTGCTAAAGAAGTAGGAATATGTAAAAGTGAAGAAGAATGTATAAATGCAACAGAACTAGAGGGACTTAGTCAAAAAGATTTAATTAAATATATAAAAAAATACTCTGTATTTGCAAGAGTAAGTCCCGAAAATAAATTACAAATAGTTAAATCCTTTCAAAAAATAGGTAAAGTAGTAGCAATGACTGGAGACGGAGTAAATGATGCTCCTGCAATAAAACTTGCTAATGTTGGTATTGGAATGGGTAAAAGTGGTACTGATGTTACAAAGGATACTGCTGATATTATTTTACTTGATGATAGTTTTAATACTATAACAGTTGCTATATCAGAAGGAAGAAGAATATATGATAATGTTATAACAAACATATTATATAATTTATCTAGTAATTTTACAGAAATAGCAATAATATTATTTGGAATGTTAACAGGAAATACAATTATATCAGCAATCCATGTATTATATATTGATTTAGTGGCAGATACTATTCCTTCAATAACACTAGCATTTGAAGGCGCTTCTAAAGATATAATGAAAAGAAAACCTAATGGATTAAATAAAAGAATATTTACTAATTTCTTTAGTGCTTTTCTAATTGTTTCTGTTATATTAGAAACATTAATTAGTTTATATATATATTACCATTATCTAGATTTAGGAGTATCTATTGCTCAGACATTAGCGTTATTTAGTATAATTATAAATGAATTTGTTTTTGCATATAACTGTCGTTCTTTAAAAGAACCTATATATCAAAGAGGATTATTTAGTAATAAATATTTAAATATGGGAATACTAATTTTATTAATTATTCAAGCAGTTGTATTCTTTACACCAATTGGTAAAATATTTGGACTTGTAAGTATTACTATATCACAAATGTTATTTGTAGTTATAGTTAATGTATTTGCTTTTATAATAATAGAATTATTAAAACCAGTTATAGTAAAATTATTTAAAGATGAATAAGGACTAGTAATAGTTCTTTTTTTATCAAATAAAAAAAGTGAGATAACTCACTTATGCAGCTTTCTTTAAAGTTTTGCCTTCTCTAGCACTTGTTATAATTTTAACACCGTTAACTGTAAATTTTTGTAAGTTTACTTTTTGTTTTCTTTTAGTTATTTTTTCACAGTTAGGTCTATTATTTACAGTTCTTGTTCTTTTACTTGTTACTTTTATTGCCATGATTATCCCTCCTCAAATTAAATCGCATATTAATTCTATCAAAAAATATAAGGTTAGTCAACATTTTTAATTAATATGTTGGTTATTTTTAATAAATTCCCTAAGTATTTTAGTAGTAGCCCTTTTTTCAATTCTTGATACATAACTTCTAGAAATACCTAATTTTTTAGCAATTTCTTTTTGAGTATATTCATCAGTATTATTAAGTCCGTATCTAGCTTCTAAAATATCTCTTTCTCTTTTAGTAAGTACATTCATATATTTTTTTAGTAAAGCAATATTGTCATTCTTTTGAATTTCTTCAGCATAATCAGGATCAGGTGTCTTTAAAACATCTAGTATTGTTATTTCATTACCTTCTTTATCATAACTAATTCCTTCATTTAGACTAATATTTTTAGAGTTCTTTTTATCTCCTCTAAAAAACATAAGAATTTCGTTTTCCGCACATTTTGCTACATATGTAGTAAGCCTAACATTCTTATCAGGAGAATAAGTATCAATTCCTTTTATTAAACCAACAGTACCAATTCCAATTAAATCATCAACATCATTTACATTAGATTCAAATTTTTTAACAATATGAGCCACTAATCTTAAATTATGTTCAATTAATTTGGCTCTAGCATCTTTATCACCATTCATTGCCTTTATTACATATTTTTCTTCTTCTTCCTTTGATAAAGGATCAGGAAAAACATTATTAGAATAAGATCCAGTAAAGAAAGTTAAATTATTAGCAATAAAATTAAATATATTAAATAACATATAAGCACCTCTAATTAATCTTATAAAAAAAATGTCAATTTATGTTAGTTAATATAAAAATATAATTTATACATGATATAATATTTATGGAGGAAAGTTATGATAGAAGAGATTATTAATGTTTGTAAAAAAGTTAAAAGTATATCTAAATGTAGGTCTTGTGGTGGTTCTATTAAACAAGATACTTGCATTTTTTGTGGAACTAAAAATAATGAATTAACAGAACTTATTTCTAGATTAAATAGTTTAATTAATAGTTTTAGAAGCCAAGTAGATATCAGTAATATAATTGTTACAAATAATCTTTTTAATCATTTATATAGCATTAATGATTTTGAAATACAATCAGTTAATCAGTTGCTCTCAGTTGTTAACTATCATAATTTATTAGAAGAACAATTTCAAGGTATTACAAAAAAAATAAATAATGGTGATAAATTATCCAAAGAAGATTATGATTTTTTATGCTTTTTTCTAATTAATAATCAATTTAAAGACAGCTTGAAACTAGGAGTAGTAAATGTTTTGATAAAAGGTATTGTTAATAAAGAGTGTAATTTTGATATAAGTTCATTAGAAGAAATAGTAAAAACATTTGTAGAAGAAGGCATAAAAAATGTAATAGGATTAAAATATACTCATTGTAAGATAGTGGAATATAATGATAAGAGAACTTGCGGTTCAGCTTTATACGGGAATGTTTATGTAAATAAAGCTCAAATAAGGCATTTAGCGGATGGAAAAATAACATATTTGTTAAGAACATTATTTCATGAAATGATCCATGTAAGACAATATCAACGAAGAAAAGATGCATATATTTCAATATATGATATGATTTTATTAAAAGATGAGATTTTAAGTGATGCAAGTAGAAAATTTTATGATGATAATTATTTTTTATTATCTATTGAAAATCAAGCATTCATGAATGAAAGTAAAGAAACTTTAGATTATATGGAAAAATTAGAAATAACACCAAGTAGAGAAGAATTAGACGATATTAATAAAGATTATGAATATCATAAAAATTTTTGTGGTGCTACTATTAGAATTTGGGAAAATGTTCCGTGTGACTTAGATACATTATTTAATAAATCTATTTATAACAATCCTAGTGTTCTAAATCAGTATCCTCAATTATCCTTAGAATATATAATTGACGGAAACTTAGTAAGAAGAAAAAATAAAAAAGAAATTGAAAGTGAATATAAAGATTATTTAGAAGGAAGATTACAACTTAATGGTAATCCTAAAGAAATAGAAGATTATTTTAATTTTTTATTATCTATGACTAAAGAAAATATTATAAAATAATTATTGATTAATATTTAATCAAACTAATTTTAAAAGTTAATAAATATATCTTTACACTATATGAGTAATAATGATATTATATAAATATATTACTAAATGTAGTAAAAGGAAGGTGAAGATATATGTTAAATAATAATAAAGATAAATTAATTGCAGTCCTTCTTACAATAATAATAATTTGTATATCTTTGATAATAATGACAATTTAAAATAGTTGTCATTATTTTTTTAAATATATGATATAATTAATATACTTGATGTAAATGAGGTGGATTATGATAGATAAGTTTATTCCTGATATGTATCAAAAGAGCATATATTCCATTAATTATGATAAATTAAAAGCAGATGGTATAAAATGTTTACTATTTGATTTAGATAATACTTGTGCAGCATATTCAGTTAAAGAACCTACAAGTAAGTTAATAGAATTATTTGAAGATTTAAAAGATATGGATTTTAAAGTAATAATATATTCAAATAATACGAAGAAAAGATTAGAACCATTTAAGAATAAATTACTAGTTGATTGTTCTGCTAATTCAAGAAAACCAAGAAAAGACAAATTCTTAAAGATTATGAAAATGTTTAACTTTGATTTATCAGAAGTAGCAATAATCGGAGACCAATTACTTACAGATATATATGGAGGAAATAGGGTAGGAATTAAAACTATTTTAGTAAATCCTGTATCAAAAGAAGATATGATATATACAAAGTTTTCCCGTTTAATAGAAAGAAAGTTAATGAAGAAAATGCATAAAAGGGGAATATTCACGAAGGGGCAGTATTATGAATAGAAAATGTATGGGATGTGGAAATATTCTTAAAGATGATGAACTAGAACATAATATATGTAATAGATGTTTTAGACTTAAACATTATGGAGAATATCATGTAACTAATAAAGATAATAGTGATTACTTAAAAATAATAAATAATATAGATAGTGATGATTTAGTAATATATGTAACTAGTTTACTTAATTTAACAATAATGAATTTATCTAAGTTTAAAAATGTAATAGTAGTTCTAACTAAAAGAGATATATTACCTAAAAGTGTTAAAGATAATAAGATAATAGATTATGTAAAAAATCATTATAATTTTAAAGATATAGAAGTAATTAGTAGTATTAAAAACTATAATTTAGATAATTTAATATCAAAAATAGAAAAATATAATAAAAAGAAAGTATATTTAATTGGAAATACTAATTCTGGTAAAAGTACTTTATTAAATAAACTAATTGAAAATTATTCAGAATCAGATATTGATATAACTACTAGTATGTATCCTTCAACTACACTGGATACTATTGAAGTGAAGATTAATGATATAGAGTTTATCGATACTCCGGGAATTATTGATAATGGTAGTGTTATTAATTATATTGATTATAAAATGTTAAAGAAGATTACCCCTAAAAAAGAAGTAAAACCAAGAACTTATCAAATAAAAGGAAAAGGTAGTTTAGTTATTGAAGACTTAGTTAGAATTGATTATGAAACTAATGATAACAGTATGACAATATATATTGCTAATAGTGTTAATATAATAAGAGTGGGCGATGAAAACCCTAGATTAAAAGATTTACCTAAAAGGGAATTTAATTTAAAAAATGATAAAGATATTGTTATTACAGATTTATGTTTTATTAAGTTTGTTAAAGGTCTTAAAGTAAAAATTTACGCAAATAATAATATAAATGTCTATGAAAGAGATAATTTGATTTAACTCTTTTTTTCTTTATAAAAATATGATAGAATACTACCGAGTGGTGATAATATGGATATAAATAATATAAATGTAATAGTCCTTGCTTATTTAGGGGATGCAATATATGAAGTATATATAAGAGAGTCTTTAATAAATAAAGGAATAAATAAAGTAGAAAGATTACAAGAAGAGTCAGTTAAGTATGTATCTGCAAAAGGACAAGCTAAAATACTTGATAATTTAATTAGTACAGGGATACTTAATGAAGAAGAGACTGACATTGTAAAAAGAGGAAGAAACTATAAAAGAAGTGCTCATCCTAAAAATACTGATATTGTAACTTATAAATATGCAACTGGTTTTGAAACATTAATTGGTTATTTATATTTAACTAATAAAGATAGACTTAATGAAATACTTAATCAAATAGAAGTATAAGGGAGGATAAATATGTATATATATGGTAAAAATGTAGCGAGAGAAAAATTACATAATAATAGTAAAATAAATAAAATTTATTTGAGTGAAAAATTTAATGATAGAGAAATATTAGATTTAATTAGAAAAAATAATATTAAAGTATCTTTTGTGAAAAACTATGAACTTGATAAAAAAGTAGAAGGACTTCATCAAGGAATAGTAATGGAAATAGATGATGTTAAAACATATAGTTATGATGAAATAATTCCTAATGTAAAAAAAGAAAATCCTGTTATTGTAATGTTAGATCATTTGGAAGATCCTCATAACTTTGGGGCTATTATTAGAACTAGTGAAGCACTAGGAGTAGATGCTATTATAATTCCTACTGATAGAAGTGTAAAAGTAAATTCTACGGTTGTTAAAACTTCAGTAGGAGCAATTGAATATATTCCTATTATAAGAGTAGTTAATTTAAATGATACAATAAGAAAACTAAAAGAAGATGGGTACTGGATTATAGCTACTGATATGGATGGAGAAGATTATACAAAAATAGATTATAATATGCCTGTTTGTATAGTTATAGGAAATGAAGGCAAAGGAATATCTAGAATGGTAAGTGAAAACTCTGATATAATTGCATCTATTCCAATGAAAGGTAAGATTAATAGTTTAAATGCTTCTGTTTCTTGTGCAATAGTATTGTCTCATATAATGAAGGATAGATAAAATGAATAATGATTATGAACTTATATATTTAGCCCAAGAAAATAATGAGGAAGCAAAAGAAATGTTATATCAAAAATACAAAAATTTAATGCATACTAATGCTAAAACATTTGTTATGGAAAATAGTGACAAAGGTATTGATTTTAACGATGTATTATTAGAATTAAATATTTGTTTTGAAGAAGCAATAAATAATTATAATCAAGATAATGGTGCTTCTTTTAATACTTTTTTAGTATCATATCTAAATAATGCATTAAAAACTTATAAAAGATCTATTGATAAAAAGAAAAATAAAATATTAAATGAATCAGTTCCATTAGAAGATGATGAAATAGATTATTCAAACAAACTATATAAAGAAGAAGATATGATTGAATATATGGTGTTTGATAATGGTAATACTTATGAAAGCTATTATGATGGATTAAAAGACCAGGAAAAAGAAATAATTGAATTATTAAAAAGTGGTTATAGTTATAGTGAGATAGCAGATATGTTAAATAAAGATGTAAAATATGTATATAATATTATTTATAGAATAAAAAATAAATTAAAGGAAATGATATAAATAGATGTTGACATAAACAAATGTTTGCTATATAATACTACTTGTATTTAAGGGTGTGATTATTTATGGATAAAATAGTAATAAAAGGTGCTAGAGAAAATAATTTAAAAAATATTGATATTGAAATACCAAAGAATAAACTTGTTGTAATGACGGGAGTATCTGGAAGCGGAAAATCCTCTTTAGCATTTGATACAATATATGCTGAAGGGCAAAGAAGATATGTTGAAAGTTTAAGTGCTTATGCTAGACAGTTTTTAGGAAGTTCTGAGAAACCTGATGTTGATAGTATTGAAGGGTTAAGTCCCTCAATTAGTATTGATCAAAAGACTACTAATAAAAATCCTAGAAGTACTGTTGGTACTGTTACAGAAATATATGATTATTTAAGATTATTATTTGCAAGAATTGGTGTTCCTTATTGTCCTGAACATAATATACCAATTACTTCTCAAAGTATTGAAGAAATGGTTAATAAAGTATTAGAGTTAGAAACAGGAACAAAGATAATGGTTATGGCTCCGGTTGTAAAAGGAGAAAAGGGAACACATAAAGATTTATTTGAAAGTCTTAGAAAAGATGGATATATTAGAGTTAAAGTAGATGGAGAACTATTAGATTTAAGTGAAGATATAGAACTTTCTAAAACTAAAAAACATAATATATCAGTTATTATAGATAGACTTGTTATTAAAGATAATATAAGAAGTCGTTTATATGATTCAGTAGAGACCGCAACAAAACTTGCTCATGGGAAAGTAATTATTGATGTAGTGGGAGATAAAGAAATACTTTTAAGTGAGAATTTTGCTTGTCCTTATTGTGATTATTCATTAGATGAACTTGAGCCTAGAATATTTTCATTTAATGCTCCATATGGAGCGTGCCCTGATTGTAAAGGACTTGGTATTAAATATAAATTAGACTTAGATTTAATTATTCCTGATAAAAATAAATCAGTAAATGAAGGGGCAATCGTGGTAATTAATTTAGATGACAAGAGTAGTATAATAAATACAGAACTTGTAACTTTAAGTAAATATTATGATATTGATTTAGATAAAAAAATAAAAGACTTGGAAAAAGATAAATTAGATATATTATTATATGGATCTCCTGATATGTTAGAGTTTAATTATGTTGCTAAAAATGGTAATACAAGAAAGAGTAAAAATTACTTTGAAGGAATAATAACTAATTTAGAAAGAAGATATATTGAAACAAAAAGTGGATGGATAAGAGATTGGATTGAACAATATATGACAGAACTTCCTTGTCCTACTTGTAATGGAACAAGACTTCAAGATAGTGTGTTATCAGTTCTTATAAATAAGAAAAATATATATGAAGTAACTTGTTTATCTATTAGAGAACTAAGAGATTTTATTAGTAATTTAAAATTAAATAAAGAACAAGAAGAGATAGCAAGCATTATTGTTAAAGAAATAATGTCAAGGTTAGATTTCTTAATAAATGTAGGACTTGATTATTTAACTTTAAATAGAAGTGCAGGAACTCTATCAGGAGGAGAATCTCAAAGAATAAGACTTGCAACACAAATAGGTTCTAGATTAACTGGTGTTTTATATGTATTAGACGAACCTAGTATTGGTTTACATCAAAGAGATAATCGTAAACTTATTAATTCATTATTAGAAATGCGTGATTTAGGTAATTCACTAATAGTGGTAGAACATGATACTGATACAATGTTAGCGGCTGATTATTTAATAGATATAGGTCCTTATGCAGGAGATAATGGTGGACAAGTTATGGCAGCAGGAACCCCAGAAGAAGTAATGCAAAATGATAATAGTTTAACAGGTAAATATTTAACAGGTAAGGAAAAGATAGAAGTTCCTACTAAAAGAAGAAAAGGAAATAAGAAATACATTGAAATAAAAGGAGCAAAAGAAAATAACTTAAAAAATATTAATGTTAAATTTCCTCTTGGAACATTTATTTGTGTAACAGGAGTATCAGGAAGTGGTAAATCAAGTTTAGTAAATGAAATATTATATAAAGCACTTGCAAGTAACTTGTATGTATTTAAAGAGAAACCTGGAAAACATAAGGAAATAAAAGGTATAGAAAATA
Source organism: uncultured Bacilli bacterium (assembly GCA_944371525.1). Classification (GTDB taxonomy): domain Bacteria; phylum Bacillota_I; class Bacilli_A; order RF39; family UBA660; genus CALVVX01. The sequence continues at coordinate 58,377 of CALVXP010000002.1, forward strand.
TTGATAAAGTAGTACAAATTACTCAAAATCCAATAGGTAGAACTCCTAGAAGTAATCCTGCTACTTATGTTGGAGTATTTGATGATATAAGAGATATATTTGCTGAAACCAAAGATGCTAAGATAAAAGGATATGATAAAGGAAGATTTAGTTTTAATGTTAAAGGTGGAAGATGTGAAGCTTGCTGGGGAGATGGAGTTAAGAAAATAGAGATGCATTTCTTACCAGATGTATATGTTCCTTGTGAAGTGTGTCACGGTACAAGATATAATAGAGAAACATTAGATATAAAATATAAAAATAAAAATATTAGTGAAGTACTTGATATGCGAGTAGACGAAGCAATTACATTTTTTGAAAATCATCCTAAAGTATTAAATAAATTAAAAGTATTACAAGATGTAGGTTTAGGTTATGTAAAACTTGGACAAAGTGCTCCAACTTTATCAGGAGGAGAAGCAGCAAGAGTAAAACTTGCTAAAGAATTACAAAAGAAACCAACAGGTAAGAGTTTATTTATATTAGATGAACCTAGTACAGGATTACATTCTCACGATATTAAGAAATTACTTTCTATTTTACAAAGAATAGTAGATAATGGCGATACTGTTATAGTTATTGAACATAATTTAGATATAATTAAAGTGGCAGACTATATTATTGATTTAGGACCTGAAGGAGGTAATTTAGGAGGAAATATAGTATGTACAGGAACTCCAGAAGAAGTAAGTAAAGTAGAAGAAAGCTATACAGGACAATTTTTAAAAGAAATGTTAAATTAATATATCTTGTTTATAACTATACAAGTTATTTAAAAATAGTTATAAACAGTATAATCTTAATTAAGAACTTGATTATAGTTCTTTTTTTGTCAATACAATTTTTTAATTGTTTTAAATAATATTATAAATTATTGTTACTTATAGATGTTTATTAATTTACACATTAAGATGTGCATGATATAATGTTGAAAAAAGCAGAGTAATGAGAAGAGGTGCAAAAATGCAAGATAAATTAATTGGAAATGAAAAAAATATTTTATTTTATAATGATGAAGAAGGAAATGTAAAGGTTGAAGTACTATTAGAAAATGAAGATGTTTGGTTAAATACAGAAGCAATTGCTACACTTTTTAATATTGATAGAAGTGGTGTTATTAGACATATTAAAAATATTTATAATGATAAAGAATTAGAAGAAAATTCAACTTGTGCAAAAATTGCACAAGTTCAAAAAGAAGGAAATAGAGAAGTTAAAAGAATTTATCCATACTATAATCTTGATATGATTATTTCTATTGGATTTAGAGTTAATTCTAAAAAGGCAATAAAGTTTAGAATTTGGTCGAATAAAATAATTAAAGACTATATGGTACAAGGTTTTTGTTTAAATGATGAAAGATTTATGAAAGCAAGAAAATCAGATCAAGAATATTTTAAAAGATTACTTGAAAGAATTAAATTAATTCGTACAAGTGAAAGAATGTTTTATCAAAAAATTACTGATATTTTTGCAGAATGTTCTATTGATTATGATAGAAATAGTGATATGGCTATAACATTTTATAAAACAATTCAAAATAAATTTCATTATGCAATTACAGGACAAACAGCAGCGGAAATTATTTACAATAGAGTAGATTCTAAAAAGAAAAATATGGGACTTACTACTTGGGAAAATTCTCCTAATGGTAAGATATTAAAATCTGATTGTATAATTGCTAAAAATTATTTAGATGAGAGTGAAATAAAAAAATTAAATAATTTAGTAAATTTGTTTTTAGATATTGCTGAAAATAATGCTGAAAGAAATATTACAATGTATATGAATGATTGGAAAAATGAAGTAGAAAATGCTTTAAAATTATTTCATTATGAAGTATTAGAAGGAAAAGGAAAAATTTCACATAAACAAGCAGTAGAAAAGGCTGAAAATGAATATGAAAAATATAAAGTTATTCAAGATAAAAATTATATTTCTGATTTTGATAGATTATTAATTGAAACAAAAGAAATAGAAAAATATAAGTGAAAGTTGAATTGTTAAGAATAATTATATAAAATTAACTTAAATATATCATAAAAAAAGACACATAAGTGTCTTAATAAACATAAATGGCGCGCCCATAGGGATTCGAACCCCAAGCCTTTTGGTCCGTAGCCAAACGCTCTATCCAATTGAGCTATGGGCGCATCACATAAATACATTTAATAGTATATACTAATTTTTTATAAATTTCAACTATTTATATGAAATTTACTTGTTTTTGTTAATAATATATGCTATAATACAAGTATCTTGAGGAAGGAGAGTGGCACAAAGTACCACTCTTTATTATTGGAGGTATATATGGATATAGAGAAAAAAGTAAGAGATTTAGTAGAAGAGCAAGTAAATGAGATTGGTGTAACTATTGATAGTGTTATCTATGAAAAAGAAGGAAATAATAATTTTCTTAGAATAACTATTGATAGAGAAGTACCTATTGATGTTGATACTTGTGTAGAAGTAACAAATATTATTAATCCAATATTAGATGAAAATGATATCATTGAAGAAAGTTATATATTAGATATTTCTTCAAAGGAAAGAGGAGTATAAAATGAATAGTAAACAAATTAAAGAATTCTTAACAGCATTAGATAGTATTATTAAAGAAAAAGGAATAGACAGGTCTATTGTAATTGAAGCAATGGAACAGGCAATGGTAGCAGCTTTTAAAAAGAAAACTGGTAATCCTAATGGGAAATGTACAGTAAATCCTGAAACAGGAGAAATTAGATTATGTTCATTTAAAACAGTAGTAGAAGAAGTAAATGATGACAGAATTGAAATTAGTTTAGAAGATGCTAGAAAAATAGTTCCTGATATTAATATTGGAGAAACAATTGAAAAAGATGAAGAATTAACTGATTTTGGTAGAGTAGCTGCAGGTACTGCTAAACAAGTAGTAGTTCAAAGAATTAAAGAAGCAGAGAAAAATAACATTACAGAAGAATTTAAAGATAAACAAGATGAATTATTAGTAGGTATCCTATCTAGAGAAGATGCTAATAATTATTATGTAGATTTAGGAAGAACTCATGGCATTTTACCTAAAGATGAAATAATTCCAGGAGAAAAATTAGAAATGGGTTCTTCGGTTAAAGTATATGTATCTAAGCTTGATATTGGTACTAAAGGAGTATTTATATTGTTATCTAGAAAACACTATGGATTTTTAAAAAGATTACTTGAATTAGAAATACCTGAATTAAGTGATGGTTCTGTGATTTTATATTCAGTAGCAAGAGAAGCAGGTTCAAGAAGTAAAATTGCTGTATATTCAGAATTCAGTAATATAGATCCACTTGGAGCTATAATTGGAGAAAAAGGAAGTAGAATTAATAGAGTTTTAAAACAAATAAATGGAGAAAAAATAGATATTATATTATATGATAAAGATCCTGCTACATTTATAGCTAATGCATTATCTCCTGCTAAAGATATAGAAGTACGTATTTTAGATGAAAAGAAAAAAGAAGCACTTGCTATTGTAAATAATGATAATTTCTCATTAGCAATTGGTAAAAAAGGACAAAATGTTAAATTAGCATCTAGACTTACTCATTACAAAATAGATGTAAAAAAAGCTGAGGATGTAGAAGAATAGATGAAACAAAGAAAAATACCAATGCGTACTTGTATTGTTTCTAAAGAACAATTACCTAAACAAGAATTAATCAGAATAGTTAAAACAAAAGAAAATGTTGTCGTAGATTTAACAGGAAAGGTTAATGGACATGGTGCATATATTAAAAAAGATAATGAAGTATTAGAAAAAGCAATTAAAACTAATATTTTAGGGAAAAAATTGGAAGTAGAAATACCTAATGAAGTGTATGAGGAGTTAAGAGATATTATAAATAAATAAACTTTGGAGGTGATTTATATGATGAGTGTAAAAGAATATTCAATTGATGTAAATAAGAGTATTGAGGAAATATTGAAATTATGTAAAACTTTAAGTATAAATGCAACAAATGAAGATGATATGTTAGATGATGATGCAATAATTATGTTAGATAATGAAATTGCTAATATGAGTGAAGAAGAAACTGAAGATAATGAATTTGATGAAGAGGATTTTGAAGATAGTTATTTAGAAGAATTAGAAGAAATAGAAGAACATAAAGAAAATATTACAAAGAAGAAGAAAAAAAATAATGACAGTAATCGAGAGAATAAAGAAGATTTTCGTAAACAAAGAAAAGAAATGTATAAGCATAAAGAAAAGTTAATGGAAAATAAAGTAGCAGATGATGAAAATATAGTTCTTTATAGTGAAGGTATGAGTGTAGCTGATTTAGCAAATTCTCTTAATGTTGGAGTTGGAGAAGTCCTAAAAAAGATAATGGGACTTGGAATGATGTTAACACTTAATAGTGCTATTGATTTTGATACTGCAGAGATAGTTGTTTCAGATTATGGTAAAACTTTAAAAAGTGATACAACAAGAGATGAAGTTAATTTTGAAGATCTTGAAATAGAAGAAAAAGAAGAAGATTTAGTGGAAAGAGCTCCTGTTGTAACTATTATGGGGCATGTAGACCATGGAAAAACTACTTTACTTGATACTATTAGAAAGACAAATGTAGCTAGTGGTGAAGCAGGAGGAATAACACAAGCAATTGGGGCTTATCAAATAAGTTATAATGGTAAGAGATTAACATTTATTGATACGCCAGGACATGCTGCATTTACAGAAATGCGTGCTAGAGGAGCAAGCGTAACTGATATAGTAATTATTATAGTGGCAGCAGATGATGGCGTAATGCCTCAAACTAAAGAAGCAATTGACCATGCAAAAGCTGCTAATGTTCCAATTATTGTAGCGGTAAATAAAATGGATAAACCTGATGCAAATCCTGAAAGAGTTCTTACTGAAATGGCACAAAATGGAATAACACCAGAAGAATGGGGTGGAGATGTTATGTTTGTAAACATCTCTGCTAAAACAGGTATGGGAATAGATGATTTATTAGAAAGAATATTATTAATTAGTGAAATACAAGAATTAAAAGCAAATCCTAATCGTTATGCTAAAGGAACTGTAATAGAAGCAAAAATGGATAAAAATCTAGGAGTAGTAGCTACTTTACTTATTCAAAATGGAACATTAAGACTTGGAGATAACATAGTAGTAGGTAATGCTCATGGAAGAGTTAGAACCTTAAAAAATGATAGAGGAGAAAACTTAGTAGAAGCTGATCCCTCTATGCCAGTAACTATTACAGGATTAAATGAAAGCCCTTCAGCAGGAGATAAATTTATGGTATTTGAAACCGAAAAGAAAGCTAGAAGTATTGCAGAACAAAGAAAAGTAAATGAAAAATTAAAAAATAACAAAACTACAACTTCTGTTAGTTTAGATGATTTATTTTCTAGAATTAATTCAGGATGTAAAGAAATTAACATTGTATTAAAAGCTGATGTCAAAGGTAGTGAAGAAGCTGTTAAAAATTCTTTATTAAAGATAGATGTAGAAGGCGTAAAAATTAATGTAATAAGAAGTGGAATAGGCACAATAACAGAAAGTGATATAGTATTAGCAGCAGCTTCTAATGCTATAATTATTGGCTTTAATATAAGACCTAATAATAAAACTATGGAATATGCTAAAGAAAAAAATGTTGATATTAGATTATATAATATTATATATAAAGTAGTAGAAGAAATGGAAGATGCTATGAAAGGTGAATTAGAGCCTGAATATGAAGAAAAAGTAATTGGTACAGCAGAAGTTAGAAAATTGTTTAAATTTTCAAAAGTAGGTACAATTGCAGGTTCTTATGTAACTGATGGTGTTATTAAAAGAGATGCTAAAGCTAGAATAATTAGAGATGGTGTTATTATATATGATGGTAATATTAATTCGATAGCAAGAGAAAAAGATCAGGTAAAAGAAGTAAAACAAGGACTAGAATGCGGTATTACGATAGAAAACTTTAATGATATTAAAGAAAATGATGTTATAGAAGCTTATGAAATTTGTGAAATAAAAAGATAATTAGTCATTTATATGGCTAATTTTTTTTGTTAAATTGACATTATAAGTTATATGTGCTAGAATATTAAATACTAAAAGCGAATGTGGGGAGGTTTTTGTATGTATGATGATATAGATTATAAATTTAATTGGGTAGGACTAATTATAAAAATTGTGATATTTATTATATTAATATTGTTGGCAATATGGGTTGTGTCTTCAACTTTTACTAAAAAAGAAAAACAAAATAATTTTAATGATAATTTTAACTTTTTTAATGAGACAGCTTTAAACTATTTTGAAGGAGAGAATTTGCCTAAGGAAGAAAATGAAAAAATAACATTAACATTAAATGCAATGATAAAAAAAGGAATAATTAATGAATTAGTCGATCAAGATGGAAATGTTTGTGATAAAAATAATAGTTATATTGAAGCAATAAAAATAGATGATTATTATGAAATAACAGTTAAATTAATTTGTGGTTCTGATGAAAAAGTAATCAAAAATAAAATTAATGGAGAACAATGTAAAACAGAAGATTGTGTAATGGATACAGATGATAGCAATACAGAAAATGAAGAAAACAGTAATAATGATACTGATGGAAGCGATAAATTGACTTATTATGAGTATGTTAAAGTGTATAAGAATTATACTCCATGGCAGTTAAAAAAAATTACTGGGGATAATGTAGAAACAAAGAAAGATAATATGTCTATTTCTACTTTTTGTAAAGTAAATGATGTAAAATATTATTCAACTGGTTATATAACTTTAGATATGAATAATTATTATAGTTATAAAGTAAGATTAACAGATATTCCTAGTAATGCTAGTAATGTAAAAATATTAGGTAAAGGATATTTTGATAATGATTTGTCATATTATCAAGAACGTATAAATGGGACTAATTTGTCTATGATTGGTGGTGGAGACTCTAAATATGGTGTTGATTTACCTGATGTATATACATATAGAGATACTTCATTAAAATCAAATAATTTTACATTTTCTGTAAGCAATCCTAAAAAAGAAAAAGGTTACTATTATGTTGAAATAAAAGTTAATATAAATAATAGAAATAATGTTTCAAAATATTATGCAAGTAATTTAAAACAATATGTTTATTTTGTTCCATTATACTTTTATGGTGAATATGTTGATACTAATAATTGTGTTGAAGATACTAATGAAAATGCAACATCATATATTTCTTATAAAATACTTAATACACATAAAGAAAATGTAACGGTATATAGAAGTTATACATTAGAAAAAGATTATAGTGATATAAAATGGTCTACAGAAACTAGTTTAGATGGATATGTAAAAACGGGAAATACAGAATTAAGATAATGTTAGAATAAAATGATTTATATAATACAAACTATAAGTAGGTGATTACTTATGTATTATATAAATTGTTTTTTTATGTATTCAGTACTAGGATTTTTAATGGAATCATTTGTATATAAATTTATTGATTCATCAAATCATAGTGGTTTTTTATATGGACCAATTACACCAATATATGGAATTGGGGCCATAATAATTATACTAATTAATAAAAACTTTATTTCTAAGATAAAGGTAAATAAAGTTTTAATATTATTATTACAATTTATTGTGTTTACTATTTTATTAACATTGTTAGAATTTATAGGGGGATTTTTACTTAAAGAAATATTAAATATGGAATTATGGAATTATACAAATAAGGAATATAATATAGGTAAATATATAAGTTTAGATTTAGCAATTATATGGGGAATATTTAGTATATTATTTATATATGTTATTCACCCGTTTATAAATAAATTTATAAAAAAAATACCTAAAAAAGGTACATATTTATTTATTATTATTTTTATTATAGATATAGTATTTACAATATGGTGCGAGAGATAACCACGTTTGGAAATCGCAATAAAGGTTAATTTCTAAAATAATTATAGCATACTTAATTATATATTAAAAGATGGATTTCAAAAACATCCACCAAATTTTAAATTTATATTGTTATAATAAATATTACCTTTTTATGCCCCGATTTTGCAATTCTTGAAGTTCTTCATGATCATATCTTAAATCCATTGTTTCTTGTACTAATTGCTCATTAAAACTAATACCATTTTCTAATGCTCTAGCTTCTAAATTTTCATATTGTGC
>CALVXP010000003.1 GCA_944371525.1 uncultured Bacilli bacterium
AAATATAAACATTTGTTTGTCAATGTTTTTGATAAACAAACAATACAAAAATCGAACTTTCCTTATAAATAAAAAAGAAGCTATCCTTGCTTCTTTAATCTTTCGTTTGTAATATTTACAAGCACTCCATATAATATTGCACAAAGTGGTACACTTATAATCATTCCTATTATTCCAAAAGTAGAGGCTCCAATTGTTACGGCTACAAGTACCCAAATTCCTGGAAGTCCAACAGATTTTCCTACAACTTTTGGATATATTAAATTACCTTCAAATTGTTGTAATATTATAATAAATATAACAAATATTATAGCTTTAATTGGATCTATCATTAGAATTAAGAATGCTCCAATTATAGTTCCTATAAATGCTCCAAACATAGGAATTAATGCTGTAAAAGCTACTAATACAGAAATAGTTGGTGCATAAGGTATTCTAAGTATAATCATACCAATAAAGCATAAAACACCAATTATTAATGCTTCAACAAATTGACCTGATGCAAAATTATAAAATGCTTTATTAATTATCCCAACGACAGTATCTATTTTAACTATAATTTTTTTATCAAGAAAAGCTTTCATTACTTTATTTACTTGATAAGTAAATTTTTCTTTTTGTGCTAAAATATATAATGCAAATACTAAAGCTATTACTCCGTTTACAATATATCCTACCACCTTAGTAGCCATATCAAATATTCTTTCTGCAATTTCATCAGTATTTGTCATTACAAAACTAGTAGCTTTCTTTTGCACTTCATTTAATGTATCAGTTACCATTTTAATATTTTCTTCACTAAATTCTTTTTCTTCTAAATAATTTTCAATTATTTCTGTATATTTAGGTAAACTTTCACTAAAGATTTCAACAGCATTTATAAATTCTGGAATTACCAGTTTAAATATTAGTGATATTAAAGCTATTACTAATATCATAACTGACACTAAACATATAGGTCTTTTTAGTTTTTCACTTCTTTTAGTCTTCTTTTTAAATATTTTAGGATACACTTTTGTTTCAATTATTTTAAGTAAAATATTCAAAATAAAAGCTACACCTATTCCTATTATAAATGGCATAAACAATTTAAGAATGTATATAATTATTCCAAATATCATTTTTAAATTAAATAAAGCAAATATTAATACAATAGCATAAGTGACAATTAATAATAATTCTTTTGTTTTTTCATTTATTTTCATATTTACTCCCCCATTAGTTTTATTATAACACAAGTTCTATTTATATAATAGCCAAAAAATGTAAAAAAATAACAAATATCTATTTATTTGTTACTTTTTGTTCTCCTTTATAAAAACCACATTTTGGACATGCACGATGTGGTCTAATCATTTCACCACAATTAGGGCATTTTACTAATCCATTAGCAGTAATTTTATAATGAGTTCTTCTCATATCTCTTCTAGTTTTACTTACTTTTCTAAATGGAACTGCCATATTATTCACTCCTTCCTTTTGAATCTAATAATTTTTGCAAATCACTAAATGGTGAATTGTTACTAGTGTTAACTTCATCTTCACTAATAAGTCGCCATCCATTTCCTTGGGTTGTTTTGTTTCTACTTTTATCGCCAACAACCTTTAAAGGAATTTCTACTATTATATTTTGCCATAAAAAAGGAAGAATATCAATAGTATTTTGCACAATTTCAATATTATTTTCATTATTTTCAATATTTTCTCCAAAATTTTCATCAATTTGGATTTCATAATTGTAATCTACATCTTCTAGTGTAATATCATCTGGAAGCACCATTGTACCACTTAATACTCCAACTAAAGAAAATGTATCATCACTTATTCTTGTAATTTTACCTTTGAAATAAGTATTATTTAACTTTCTAATATTTGTATTAGATAAATCAAGTGAAGTTACATCTACATTTTTATCAATATCAATACATTCTTTTAAATTAGTTACTAAACTACTTAAATCAATAATCATAAAATCACCTGCTAGATAATTATATACTAAAATTAAAAAAATAGCAAGATTTTACATAATAAAAGAACTAAATTTATTAGTTCTTCATCTATATTAAACGCGAGTAGCACGCGTACCCACGACTAATATATATTATGCTGGGTACTTTATAATGTATAATGATTTAGCTCAAATTTATATTTATACTTCCATATATAGTATATTATATTTTTAAATATTTATTACACAATATAAGAATAACTGTTCAAAAGGTATAATTTACAATAATTCATATTCCCTAGATAGTATCCTATCATCACTACAATATTCCATTATAAATTTATTATCTTTTTTACAAATAATTATTCCTATAGTTTTATCTTGGTAAATTTTTCTTAAATTATTATCTATATAATTCATATATACTTGTATTTGGCCTATATATTCTTTCTTTAATTCAGTTACTTTTAGTTCTACAACTACATAACAATTAAATTCTATATTATATAGAAATAAATCTATATAATTATAACTATTACCAATTTTAATTTTATATTCATTGCAATATAACTAAAATTATTTCCCAATTCTAATAAAAAATTATCTATGTCTTCTAATATTAACTGTTTTAATACCTTTTCTGATATTTTATTATAATTATAACTATTTTTTATTAATATTGGATTTTTTACAAAATCTTCTATTTTAAATTTGTCTTTTTTAATTATTTTATTTCTAGTATCTTTAGGTAATCTCTCATATTCTTGAGATTTTATTTTTTCTCTAAGTTGTCTTGTAGTCATGTTTAAAATTTCGCACTGATATATATAATATTTTATTTTTTCTATATCTTTAACTGATAATAATTCAATCCAGTGACCCCACGATAAATTTGCAGTCAATGACTGCATTTTTTGAAATCGATAATATTTCAGCATATAACTTAAGCTTCTATAACTATACTTTTTTCCTAATTCTACTGTCAATTTCTTTGAATATTCTTTTATTATGCCTTCACCATAATGTTTTCCAGCTGCTGCAAGTAATTTACCAATATTGTAATAAGTTTGTAAATCACTTTTATTCTTACTATAATCTTTTATTTTTTTAGTAATTTCATTATTTATTATTTGCCTCTTTATTTCATTATAATAATTCATTAAACCTCCTTTATGTTATATTAGTATCTATTTTTAAACTACTACTATTAATTTTACATATAATACTCCCATCTATATCAGTCCTATAAATAATTGTATCTTTTAAATTATTTAATACTTCATCATTGGGATGACCATACCAATTGTTTTTGCCAACTGATATAATACTATATTTAGGATTTATCTTATCTATAAAATATTTACTAGAACTTGTATTACTACCATGATGCCCTACTTTTAATACATCAATATTTTTAAGATTATATTTTTTTATAATATCATTTTCTCTATCTATTCCAGAATCTCCCATAAATAAGAATTTTATATTATTATAATTTAAATATATAACACTAGAGTTATCATTTTCATTATTATATTCTCTAGTATTCAAAAAATATAATGTATTATCATCTATATTTAAACTTTTTATATTTTGATAATATTTAATATCTTTTTCTTTTAATAAATTAATTAATTCAAGTTCTAAATCATTATAATTGCCAATATTAAATATAACTTTATTAACTTTAAATTCGTTAACTAAATTAATAGATTCCCCCATATGATCATAGTCACCATGAGTAATAATTACATAGTCTAGACTAGTTATTCCAATACTTTTTAAATATGGAATAGTTTTGTTTTTAGTAATACTATAACTAGTATTGTATATTCCCCCTGTATCTATTAATATATTTCCTTTATTATATGGAAAACTTATTAATATAGAGTCACCTTGTCCAACATCTAAAAAAGTTACATTCATGATTGGATAAATGTATCTATAACATTTATGGAATAATACTAGTAGAATTAAAAACAATAAATATTTTCTCTTATAGAAAGAAATATAAATTAATATATAGTAAAAAATAACAACAAGTATATTAGGTTTAGAAAATACAATTTTTGTAAATTCTATTTTATCTATATTTATAGAAATAAATTCTAAAAATTTAATTAACATATATAAAATATTATCTAAAAAAGGAAAAATAAAAGTTATTATTGAAAGTGGAAATATAATAATACTAACAAGTGGAATTACTATAACATTTAGTGGTATCGATATAATATTTACCTGATAAAAATTATAAATGGTTATAGGAAAAGATACTATAAAAGCAATATAAGATATGTACAAACTTTTTAAAATATAACTATTAATTTTCTTTATTTTATCTCTTAAAATTATTAATGTAAAACTAATAATATATGAATATTGAAAACCTATATCATAAATAATAAATGGATTTATAACAATGCAGATTACTAATACAAATAACATTAAATCAATACTTTCTATCTTTAAATTAAATAATTTATTAATAGCAAATAATATATACATAACAATAGTTCTAAGTACTGATGCAATCATTCCTAATAGAAAAGTATATATAAGTAAAAATGTAATGACTATTCCATAATTATAATAATTATTATAAGATATCCTTTTTATTAGATAAAATAAAATTCCTGAGATTAAACTAATATGCATTCCTGATATTGAAAATAAATGGGATATTCCATTATCTCTATATGTATTATTAATATTATCATCCATATATGATTTATCTCCTAGAATAAAGGTTTGTAAATATGAACTACTATTAGTTATATTATTTATTCTATTAGAAATAATATTTTTTATATAATATATTAAACTTGTATTATTTTCTACTTTTTTTATTTTATCTATGTTTAATAAATAATATATTTTTTTATTATATAAATATTCTTTATAATTAAAAGTATTTGGCACTGTATTACTACTAAGTTCAACTAACTCCCCTTTTATTTCAATTATATCGCCTATTTTTATATCATTATATTCTTTATTATTTTTATAATAGTGTGTTGCTTTTAATAGTTCTTTCCCTTTTACTAACATACTTATTTTATCTTCATCTTTTTCTATTTCTAATACCTTAACTAAAAATGTATTATCAATTATATTATATTTACTTTGATAAGTAATACATTTAGTTACAACAATAACATAAATTACACTTAATAAAAATATTATTTTAAATAAATATCTAGACCGTAATATATGCTTTAATCTGTTCATAAATTGCAGTCCCAATACCATTTACATTAAGTATTTCTTCAATAGACCCAAATTTACCATTAATATTTCTATAATCAATTATATTTTGAGCTTTGCTAGATCCTATTCCTGGTAAACTATCTAACTCATCAATACTAGCAGTATTAATGTTTACTATTGATATTTCTTCAATTTTATTTTCTCCTTCAATGATTTCATTATTACCAGTACTTGTTTCTCCTTCTATAACCGCATCATTTTTTATATCAGGAAATAATATTTCTTTATCAGTAATTATATTATCATAATTAATTTCTTCCCCATTTAACATTTTTTCTACTTCTTCTTTAGTATAAATAATTATTACCATTTCATCAAAAACTTTTTTAGATAAATTAATTACAGTAATGTCAGAGCTTTCAAGTAATCCTCCGGCCATATCTATTACATCAATTACTCTAGTATTATCAGTACCAATGTATACCCCAGGATTTGTTATTGCACCTTTAATATCTACTTTATATTCTGAAGTCTCTTCTTTAACTTTGTCATCATTTTCATAACTAAATATTTCATTATCTATATTTAGTTCTTTATCTTTATTCAAATTAATTTTAATAATTATTACTAACATAATTATTAAAAAAATTAAAATAGTTGTAATTAAATATTTGTATTTTTTTATTAATTTCATACTCCTCCTTTCTTCGTCCTCCATATATATTATAGATAAAAAAAAGAAGCAATTACTTCTTTTGATTAAAATTAATTCACCATTTATTAAAATTAATTCAAAAAAAAAGAATTAACAGTTAATTCCTTTAACTTTTAATTCTTCTAATTCTTTATCATCATCTTTTTTCTTTGGAGCTTTAATATTCTTTTTTTCTAAATATAACCAAATTTGATTAGAAATAAATACTGAAGAATATAAACCAGCGATGAATCCTATTAAAAGTGCTATATTAAAGTTTATTATTTCTTTTGCTCCAAATAACATTAAACTAATTACTGGAAGTATAGTTGTTACTGTTGTTAAAATATTTCTAAATAATGTAAGCCTAATAGAATCATCGACTATTTCTTCTAATTCACTATCTTTAGGTAATCTATTTTTAAATTTGCTATTATATTTTTCTCTTATCATATCAAAAGTTACTATTGTAGCATTTATTGAGTATCCAATAATTGTTAAGATTGCCGCAATAAATATTGAAGTAATTTCTATATTAAATAACCCAAAGAATAATATTACAATACATACATCATGAATAAGAGCAATAACACCTGATACAGCATAATTAAATTTAAATCTAAAACTAATATATAAAATTATTCCAAGAGAAGCAATTAATAAAGACATTATAGCATTCTTAGTAAGTTCTTGCTTTACTATTTGGCTAACTACATATATATCAGCTGTAGTATTATAATCATTAGTTAAATTACTATTTAAAGCATTTATTTCTTCTTTATTTAATACTTCATCTATTATTATTGTATAACTACTATTTGTTTTTTCTTCTTTTTTAAATGTATAATCTTTAGTTATTTCTTCTTTTATTTCATTTATATTAGTATCATTATTAGTATTTACAGTAATATTAGTACCACCGGTAAAATCTACTCCTAGGTTAAATCCCGTAAATATTATTCCGATTACAGATATTAATACAACTGCAAAAGTTATACCAAAATATATTTTTCTATTTTTATAGAATTGCATCTTTTTAAATGGAACATGAACTTCATCACTTTTAACTATTTGTTTTTTCTTAACTCCAATAAATAACCATAATTTATTATTAAAGAATTTTGACTTAACAAATAAACCTAATATAAATCTTGCAAAGAATATCATTATAATAACTGTTACTATTATATTAATAATAAGCATAGTTGCAAATCCTTTAACAGAACTTTGTCCAAATATAAATAATATAATGGCTGCAATTATTGTTGTTAAGTTAGCATCAATAATACTTGTAAATGATGATTTATTACCTATAAGGAATGCTTCTTTTAAAGTAGCACCTCTTTTTAATTGTTCTTTTATTCTTTCATAACTAATGACTGAAGCATCTACTGCCATTCCTATTCCTAAAAGCATTGCAGCAATTCCAGGAAGAGTTAATACTCCTTCAATTAGATAAAATATCAAAAATGATAGTATTGCATAAATTACAATATTCATACTAGCAATAAGTCCTGAAAATTTATATATAATAGTCATTAATACACATACAAGTGCAACGCCAATAAAACCTGCGATCATTGTATTTGTAAGTGATGCACTACCATAAGTTGCTTCTACTGTTCTTGATGATATTTCTTCTAATTTTGTAGGAAGTGCTCCTGAATTAATAAGTTCTACTAGACTCTTTGCTTCTTCTTCGGTAAAGTTACCTTGAATAATTACATCTGATGCAAAGGCTTCATTTACTGTAGCAGCTGACAAACACTTGGAATTACTAAGTGATCCACAATTATCTTTTTCTTTTAAATAACTATCTTCATTAACATCATAATCTAACCATATAACGATAACATTATTAGTCATATCTTTTACTTTATTAGTAACTTCATAAAAAGTATCTTTATCTTTAATAGATAAACTAACGGCTGGTTTTCCGTATTGGTCAGTTGTTACTTTAGCATTTCCCCCTAAAACAGAAGAAGTCATAAGTAAATTATCTGATGAATCTCTAAAGGAAAGTACTGCTGTTGAAGATATTGTTTCTCTTGCTTCTTCAACATTTTTAACACCTGCTAAACGAATTCTTATATGATTTTCTCCCTCAATAGTAATTTCTGGTTCACTAACACCTAATATATCAATTCTTTTTAATATTGCTTTATAAGTGTTATATACCATATCACTATCTAATTCTTGTCCTTCTTCAAGTGGACTTACTTCATATAAAACTTCAAATCCTCCTTGTAAGTCTAACCCATAATTTAAATTATTAAAAAGTGGCTTATAAGATAATACACAAGAAGATACTATACCTATACATCCAATAATTCCTAATACAAATTTAACATTCTTATTCTTAATTTTAGCCATTACTATAAATAAAATAATGGCTACTACCAATATCCCTATTATAATTTCCATAATTTTACTCCTTACTATAATATTTCTTTTTCTTCTTTATTTAATTTATCTTTTAAATATCTATCAATCATTTTTTCTTCAACATTAATAATATCATTAACCATTTCTGATATACATAAATTAACATCATTACACCATTTATTAGTTCTTAAATAATTCCATATATCTTCTTTTTTTATATAACTATATTCACTATTTCTAATAATTCGCATTTTAACATTTAAAGCAGGTACTAATGCTAAATATAGTTCTTTTTGACTTTTATATTCATCCATACTTATTCACCAATAACATTATATACTATTTTAGTTATTTTTAAAAGACTTTAATTTTATTTTATTTATTGTGTATTGCTATTTTTTTCTCTACTATTTCATATATTTAATTGGTGATACAATGAAAAGTAAATTTATTAAATCTACTATTATCCTAATAATTGGAGGCTTTATTACTAAAATACTTAGTATGGTAATTAGAATTGTTTTAACTAGAGTTGTATCTACTGAAGGTATTGGACTATATATGTTAGTTCTACCTACTTTTAATTTATTTATAACTTTATCTACTTTAGGTCTTCCTACTTCTATATCAAAACTTGTTAGTGAAAACACTAGAAGTAATAAAAAAATAGTATTATCTACTATTCCTATTACTCTAGTATTTAATATAATTTTAATGTTTATTTTATTTATAATTGCACCATTTTTATCAAAATATTTAATTAATAATACTGACACTTATTATCCAATTATGGCTATTGGGTTAACTCTTCCATTTATATGTTTATCTGGAATATTAAAAGGTTATTTCTTTGGTAAAGAGCAAATGTTTCCTCATACTTTATCTAATATAGTAGAACAAATAGTAAGACTCTTATTAACTATATTCTTTATTCCTAGTTTACTTAAATATGGGTTAAATATTGCTATTACCGGTGTTGTATTAATTAATATAGTTAGTGAATTTGCTAGTTCTATTACAATGTTATTTTTTATGCCTAAACATGTAAAAATTAGTAAAGAAGACTTTAAATATAATAAATATATTGTTAAAGATTTACTTAGTATTAGCATTCCCACTACTTCATCAAGATTTATTGGATCTATTTCTTACTTTTTAGAGCCTATTATTTTATCATTTGTACTACTTAGTGTGGGATACTCTAATGAATATATTACTTTTGAATATGGAATAATTAATGGTTATGTATTTCCTATTCTACTTCTTCCATCATTCTTTACAATGGCTATATCTAATGCCCTACTCCCTGTCGTATCTAATTCTTACTCTCATAGAAATTATACTTATACTAAAAGCAAGATTAAACAAGCAATTATGTTTTCTTTATTAATAGGTATTCCTTGTACATTAATATTTATATTTATTCCTGAAGTACCTTTAAAATTTATCTATAATACTACTTTAGGCATTAACTACATAAAAATAATTGCTCCATTCTTTATTCTTCATTATATCCAAGCACCACTTACTTCAACATTACTTGCTATGGGTAAAGCAAAAGATGCCATGTATGGAACTTTAATTGGTAGTATTATTAGAACTATATTACTAGGAGTCATCTCTTACCTAAAAGTAGGAATATGGGGGCTTATTGTTGCTTCTATATCTAATGTATTATTCGTAACAATTCATCATATTTATTATGTAAATAAATATTTAAAAAAGGGATAATAATTATCCCTTAAAATTCAATATTCTTTCTTATATAATCCTCTATTTCATCTAAGTTTAGGGTAATTTGTTTCATAGTATCCCTTTCTCTTATGGTTACAGTTCCTTCATTTAATGTATTATCATCTATTGTTATACAGTATGGAGTACCTATCATATCTTGTCTTCTATATCTTTTACCGATAGAAGCTGTTTCATCATAAGATACCATAAAATGTTTAGATAATTTCTTATATACTTCTTTTGCTTTTTCTGTATGAAATTTCTTAACTAAAGGAAGTACCGCTACTTTATATGGAGCAAGATATGGATGTATTTTTAATACTTCTCTTTCACTTCCATCTTCTAATGTTTCAACATTATATGCTTCACATAATACTGTTAAGAATAATCTTTCTACTCCTAAAGAAGGTTCTATTACATAAGGAATATATTTTTCATTAGTTTCCGGATCTAAATATTCTTGACTTACATTAGAATATTTCTGATGTTGTGATAAATCATAATTAGTTCTACTTGCTATTCCCCATAATTCTCCAAAACCAAATGGGAATAAATATTCAATATCAGTAGTAGCATTACTGTAAAAACATAATTCTTCTTTAGAGTGATCTCTAAGTCTTAAATGTTCTTCACTAATACCTAGACTAATTAAGAAATTTTTACAATATTCTTTATAATGTTTAAACCAATCAAGTTCTGTACCTGGTTTACAGAAAAATTCAAGTTCCATTTGTTCAAACTCTCTAACTCTAAATATAAAGTTTCCTGGTGTTATTTCATTTCTAAAACTTTTACCTACTTGCGCTATTCCAAAAGGCACTTTTAATCTCATACTTCTTTGTACACTTAAAAAGTTAGCAAATATACCTTGAGCAGTTTCTGGTCTTAAATATATTGTACTTTTAGAGTCTTCTGTTACTCCTTGAAAAGTCTTAAACATTAAATTAAATTGTCTTATATCAGTATAATCTAATTTACCACAATTAGGACATACTATATTATGTTCTTTTATATAATTGATTAATTCTTCATTAGACATACCACCAGCATCAATATGATCATGGTCTTCAATTAATTTATCTGCTCTATGTCTTGTTTTACAATGCTTACAATCAATTAAAGGATCTGAAAAAGTAGTTAAATGTCCGCTTGCTTCCCATACTTTAGGATTCATAAGTATTGCTGAATCAAGACCAACATTATTTTCATCTTCTTGAACAAATTTCTTTAACCAAGCATTTTTTAAATTATTCTTAATAAGCATACCTATTGGTCCATAATCCCAAGTATTAGATAACCCTCCATATATTTCGCTTCCTTGGAATATAATTCCATTTTGCTTGCAATAACTAACAAGCTTTTCCATAGTTAATTTTTCCATATTATCATCCTTCCTTATATACAAACAAAAAGATTCTTACAATATAAGGACGACAATGCCGCGGTTCCACCTTATTTATTCATAAGAATCCCTTTATATATACAGCTCCGAGTTTCCAACCTCATCTTCGCTCTTAAATATTTAATCTTTTTTTGTAATTAATAAATTGTGCACGCCTATCCTCTATTAATCTACAACTATCAACATATTTGCAAAAAATATTGTAATTAATAAGATCCTTTTTATTATTACTACTTTTCAACAAATATTCTCCAAATTTTATAAATAGATTAGACATATTCTCAATTTGAGCAAGAATATCAAAAGAAAAACTAGTAGAATAACTAGGAATACTAGATCCCTTAGTAGATAAAAAATATCCATTATATTTTCTTATTACAATCATTTCCTTTTTTAATATTTTTTTGTTAACCGGCAAACAATAATTCCCGACAACAATATATCCCGAATGTATTTTTTTACCTTGCTCATACAAAATCAATAATTGAACATGTGGGAAATTAGGTAAAACAGAAATTAATGCATATTCTTCATTTTTATAAAAAAATTCATTTTTTCTTATTAAATTATTTTTACTATTTTCTTTTATTATCTCTGTTCTAAATTTTGTAATTAAATTCATCAAATCATTATCAATTTGTTCATGATATTCTAACATTTTGTTCACTCCAATGACAATGATTATACCATTTTAACAATAATTTGTCAAATAATTATATTTTGTAACACTACTGCAATAAATATTCCTGTTATAATACCACCTAATACTTCAATCGGTTTATGACCAATTTTTTCTTTGAGTAACACAAAACTTTCTTTTAAATTAGCTTTCTTTGCAAGAATATTAATTATTTCAGCTTGTTTTCCTGTTTCATATCTTATCCCCATAGCATCATACATTACAATTAAACTAAATATCAAACATATAGCAAATAATTCTGAACTTAAACCATAATCTATATAAATAAGAGTAGTAAGTGAAATAACTGCTGTTGTATGTGTTGAAGGCATCCCACCTGCTCCGTTTAATAATCTTTCAAAAGAAAAATGCTTAGTACTTATTGTTTCAATAATTGTTTTTATAATTTGCGCTATTACTATTGATATTAATGGTATTATAATATATTTATACTCTTCCATATTTAACACATCCTAACTAATCTTATTTAAAAACTGTTTACTTTTTAAATATAAACCTGAATATCGATCATAATAATCATCGATAAACATATTTAATTCTTTTTTTATATTCTCTGATATTTCTAATTTTTCAATCTTGGAAATGTCTACATAATAAAACATTCTTAATAATTTAATCGTTTTTATATTAACTATTTTTTCGTTATTTAGACATTTTTTGCAAAGATAGCCACCACGATAACTAGAAATAGTCACAATATCAGAAGTATTATGACAATTTACACATTTGTCTATACATGGCCTTATTCCTAAATAATCCAACATTTTTAATTCTAAAATATTTGTGATTACTAAAGGATCAAAACCTTCATTTATTTTAATTAAACTAGCAATATAATTAGAATATATCTCTTTATTTTGTTCATGTTTATAAACTTGATTAACTAAGTCTGTTAAATATAATGAATAACTCATTTTTATTAAGTCCTTCTTTATATTTTTAAAACTATCAATTAAATCTACTTCAATTAATGAAGAAAGATTATCACGATAATTAATATGAAAATAACCATAGGTAAGCTTACTTGTAAGTCCCATATAAGGACTTTTTGGTCGCATTGCGCCTTTTGCTACTATACCAATAAGTCCTTCTTCTTTAGTTAAAACATTAATAATTTTACTTGTTTCATGATATGGTATTTCACTTATTATTATTCCTTCTACTTTCTTTATCAAATTAATCACTCTTTACTACATTTTCTTATATTCTAAATAATATTCAATTTTCCCAGTTTCTTTAAACTTTTTCCATAGTTCTTTTTTTGTCATTTTTATCACCTCTATTATATATTGAGGTAATATTATTATTTTTATTCATTATTAAAGTCTTTAAATCCAATTTCATTTAATATTTTATCTCTATCACGCCATTTAGGTATTACTTTAACAAATAAATCTAAATAAACTTTTTTATTTAACAATTCTTCAATATCTTTTCTAGCCCTAATTCCTATTTCTTTTATCATACTTCCATTTTTGCCAATGATTATCTTTTTTAAATTATCTCTATCTACTATAATAGATGCATTAATTATAATAGCGTTATTATCCTCTTCAATATTTTCAACAATGCAAGTAGTAGAATGAGGAACTTCTTCATTGGTAAGTTGTAATACTTTTTCTCTAATATACTCACTTATCATAAAAGTAACATCTACATTAGTAACTGTATTATCATCAAAATATTTTATTGTATCTGGTAAATATTTTTTTAACACATCTATTAAATGACTTACATTTTCTCTTTTTAATGCTGAAACAGGAACTATTTCATCAAAATTATATAAATCTTTATATTCATCTATTTTTAATAATATTTCCTCTTTAGGTAATTTATCAATTTTATTTAAAATTAATATTACTGGTTTATTAATTTCTTTAAACATTTCTATTATAAATTTATCACCAGGTCCTAATTTTTCAGTTATATCTACCAAAAACAAAATAATATCTACATCATTTATTGAGAAGAACGCTTGTTTATTTAATACCTTGCCTAATTTATGCTTAGGTTTATGTATTCCTGGGGTATCTACAAATACCATTTGAACTTCCCCATCAGTATATATTCCTTGTATATTATTTCTTGTTGTTTGAGGTTTATTTGAAGTAATTGCTACTTTTCTTCCAATTATACTATTTAATAATGTACTTTTTCCAACATTAGGTCTTCCTACTAATCCAATAAATCCACTTTTCATAAAACCCTCCAGAATTAAACACTCAAATCTTCACTGTCAAATGGTAATGGACATAATTCATTTTTAGTATATGTCTTATTTTCACCTTGATTATTATATAATATTATTTCTGTATCATTGTTAAAAAATTCACTAAATACTTGCCTACACATAAAACAACAACTACTTATTTTAGGACTATCTACCATTACATGTAGTTTTTTAAAGTCACCTTTCCTGTAACCATCACTTACTGCTTTAAATATAGCTACTCTCTCAGCGCATACAGTTGCCCCATATGATGAATTTTCTATGTTAACACCAGTATAAACATTACCATCAATAGTTTCTAAAATTGCACTTACTCTAAAATTTGAATATGGTGCATAAGATTTATTTAATAATTCCAATAATTTATCTTTCATTTTATTACCTCCATTATTTTAGGTACAAATATAAGTATTCCTATAACTAAAGAAAATATAGACGCTGTAAATACCGCAGCTGCTGCTACATCTTTACAAGCTTTAGCTATTTTATTATATTCTTGAGTATATAAGTCTACTACTGACTCAAATGCAGTATTAAGTAGTTCTAATACTAAAACCAAATTAATAAGAAGTACTACTACTACCCACTCTAATATTGATATTTTAAGTAAAAAACTTAATATTACTGCTATTATACCCAATATTGTTTCTATTCTAAAATTTCTTTCATTTTTAAAAGTATAAGATATTCCTTCTAAACAGTATCTAACACCACGAAGAAAAGATTTATCTTTGTATTTCGTATGCATTAAGTAACTCCTCCTGTCTTTTAAACATTATTTTTTCTTCTTCTTCATTCATGTGATCATAACCAAGTAAATGAAGAATACCATGAGTTGCTAAAAAACATAATTCTCTTTTTACAGAATGTCCATATAATTCTGCTTGTTCATAAGTTTTATCAATTGATATATATATATCCCCTAAAATTCTAAATTCCATTCCTTTTACATTATCTTCATTATCTTCTAATGCAAAAGTTATTACATCTGTTTCTCTATCAATATTACGATATTTACTATTAATTTCTTTAATTTCTTTATTATCTATTAAAATAATATTAAAAAGACAATTTTCTAAGTTTTCTTCCTTGACAACAAAATCAATATAACCTTGTAATATATCTAATTCTCTAATTTCTTTATTATAATTATTTATTATTTCAAACATTAAATCCACCCTAACTTATACAATCCAAATATATTTATATTAAATAAATATACAACCATTAAAATTATTAATATTATTACTACTAAATTTAAAAACCAATTACTACTAAATACTTTTGGTAATTTAGATTGTATAGCATCCAATCCTACAAATAATAGAAATCCTACTATACCTCCTACTAAATTTAATATAATATCATCAATATCAAAGACTCTTCCTATGTACATTTGAACAAATTCAATTGTTGTTGATACAATAAGTGTAAGAAAAGCGATCGTTCCAAACTTTCTATTTTTTAAATAATACGAAGCAAAGAATCCATACGGTATAAACATAACAATATTACCAACAATATTTCTTATAAATTTATAACTTCCTACATCATATCTAAGAATTTCTTTAAATGGTATAAAATTATTTGTTCCATAGTTTACATCTTGAAAAGTAACTACATGGAATAAACATAATATATATACCATAAACATTAAACCTAATAACTCTCTATATAAACAAAAACCTTTTTTATTTTTAGTTACATATGCAAGTCTCAATGTTGATACTATTACTGTAATAATTATTACCATTGGCCAAATATCTGGTAATATATCATAAATTACATCTCTTACCATCTAAAACAACCTCCAATTTATCTATGTTAATTTTACTACATTTTTATTTTTTTGTATACCTTTTAAAAAGAAAAAAATATTAGTTTTACCTAATATTTTATTTTTCTTCTTTTTTAGTTGTTTTTTTAGCAGTAGTATCCTTTTTAGTTGTTTCTTTCTTTTCAGTAGTTTTCTTTTCTTTAACTTCTACTTTTTCTTCTGATTTCTTTTCTGCTTTAGTTTCTGATGCTTTTGGTTCATATTTTTTACCATTTAAAGCATCTTTTGCAATTTTAACCATTTCTGTAAATGATGCACTGTCATTAATTGCAATTTCACTTAACATTTTTCTATTAATTTCAATACCTGCTTTATTTAATCCTTCAATAAATCTAGAATATGAAATTTCATTTTCTCTACAAGCAGCATTAATTCTTGTAATCCATAATTTTCTAAAGTTTCTCTTATTTTGTCTTCTATCTCTAAATGCATATTGTCCTGAATGCATTAATTGTTCGTGAGCAGTTTTATATAATCTATGTTTACTACCAAAATAACCTTTTGCTTCTTTTAATACTTTTTTTCTTCTAGCACGTGCTACTGTGCCACCTTTAACTCTTGTCATACTGTTTCCTCCTTAATACTATATTAAATCTTTAATTCTCTTATAATCAGATTTGTGTAATGTGCTTCCATTTCTTTTTTGTCTTGCTCTTTTTGATGAGTTTTTACCTGTATTATGTAATATTCCTTGTCTTGTAATTTTAATAGAACCACTTTTTCTTTTTCTAAATACTTTTGCACTTGCTTTATGAGTTTTCATTTTATTTTTCTTAACTTTTGCCATAATAAGTCCTCCTTCTATTTTTTAGGTGTTAATTGCATAAAAATACTTCTACCCTCAAATTTAGGTTGAATTTCTACTTCTGATATATCAGAAAGTTCATTACTAAATTTTTCTAGAACTTCTTTAGCAAGTTCTGGATGGGCAATTTGACGGCCTTTAAAGCGAATACTAGCTTTAATTTTTGAACCTTTTTCTAAGTTTTTACGAGCATTTCTTACACGAGTATCAAAATCATGTTTATCAATTGTTACTGATAATCTAAATTCTTTAGTATCTACAATTGTTTCTCTTTGCTTTTTCATAGCTTCTTTACTTTTTTTCTTCTTTTCATAACGGAATTTATTATAGTCCATTATTTTACATACCGGCGGATTAGAATTTTCACTCATAAGTACTAAATCAAATCCTGCATAGTTTGCTAATGTTAAAGCATCTTGTCTACTCTTTAATCCTAATTGTTCTCCATTTGGTCCAATAACCATCATTTCCTTACATCTGATTTGCTCATTTATAAGGTTTAACTTTTCTTTTGCGATATTAAACACCTCCATAAACAAAAATGAATACAAGAACTGTATTCACTCACACCAAAAAAACATTTTAAATATTTTTAGGCTTTTTACCTATTGCTATTGGCAATCAGGTGAGACAAATACATCTTCTTTCCGTTTGTTCGCTATCAATTATATAGTAAATTATCGTAATTGTCAACTATTATATTTAACTTTTTATTCTTTTTATTAATTAACCTATTATATATTATCGAATATAATATATTAGGTGATAACTATGTTTAATCGTTTTCTAGGATTATTAAGAGTATATATTGGATTTCGTCTTCTTGCATTAATTGGATGTGTAATTTTATCGATAATTATCACATACCAATTGATTTTAACTTTATTTATTCCTTGCTTCTATAATGTCATAATAGTACTAATATTATATCTAATATTTTTATCTTTACTATGTTGGACCATTTTTGGATTTTAATTTATTATTATATTGTGAAATTAAATCATCAGTTTTGTATATATAATCTAATACTTTACGATGTTTTTTACACAAATTGTATTCTCTTTCATTTACTTCTATCTTCGGAGGAATAGCCATATATATAAATAAAAGCAGTCTTTCATCTTCGGTCAATCTATATCTACTCTCATACATTAAAAACAGCTCACTAAAATCAAAATCTAAATAATGATTTTTATAAAACATCAATAAATCATATATTGGACTATCAATCTTACTTTTATTCCAACTAATAAAATATGGTTTATCTTTTTTTAAATAATGATCTATACTTATATTATTATGAATATTTACAACTCGCATTTTTTTCTTATCTTTTATCTTTTCATACCATTTTTCTAAACTATAATGACAATAATTTAACATTCCATATATTTTACCAATATTCCTTGCTATTAAATAGTCACTTGGTGACATATATATATTTGTTTCAATTACTGTTATTAAATCGGTGTAATAATTATTTAAATATTTTATTCTACCATCTAATTCTTCATATATCTCTTTATAATAATCAAAATCGACTTCTTTATAAAAAGTAGTTTTACTATGTAAAAGCGTCAATAAATTTATTATATCTACAGCTTTTTGTTCAATTGGTTCATTATAGTCTTCAATATATTCATACATTTCATATTTATCATTTTCATCTATTTTTTCTGGATAATAATCGAAAGCTCTGGATGCCAAATATTTATAAACATTATCTATATTCCTATTATTACCTTTCTTTTTAAATACAAAAGACCCTTTTTCCGTATCTATTATCCTAACATTATTTTTGATCGTTAGTCTCTTCGGAACAAGGGCGTTTTTCTTTACTATACTTCTTATTTCTTTATCCATTAAGTGGTGTCGGAATAATTACTTTATCACCTGGTTTTATATTACTAAGATCGTTATAATCTGCTAAATCATCTTTACTTACATTGTATTTAGCCATAATCTTATCAATTGTATCATCTTCTTTTACAATATAAACATGATATGTTGAATAAGTTTCACCACTATCTAAATTATCAAATAAACTATTTTTTATTTCTGAAATACTACCATTAACATTATTATTAATGTTTACATTCTCCACATTAAGTTCAACTTCCTTTTCTTCTTCATTAGACTCTCTTACTTCTTCTTTTAACTCTTTTTCTTCTTTTTTATTATATATAATACTATTTACAATTTCTGGTTCTTCTTTTATTAATTCTTTTACATTTTCTTTAACTTCTTTTAAAGGTACTTCTTCTGCTTTAACTAAATCTCCTTCAATATATAAAATAATTTTTACTTTTAATATATCATTATTAACAACACTATAATTAAAGTCATCAATATCTACTACCATATTGTTTGTATCATATCTAGAATCTAACGCTATATCAAAAGGAATTGTATATTCAAATTTTTCACGATTAATACTTCCTTCAGTCATTTTATATTCTCCAGATATAATAAATTTACCTGTTATCAAATCATCAGCTTCCATTTTATAATTGTGTTCAATTGATATTGCAGTTATTTCACAAACTTTAGTTTTAAATACTAATTCTTTTTCAAATGGTATAATTTTTTTCATATAATCCACCCTTTCCTAATTAAAAGTATGAAAAAAGAGTAATTAATATTACTCAATTTTTAAAATTACTGAATCTATAATAGAATATAAATATAAAGATACTGGTTTACCGCTAATGCTTCTTACAAATTCTTGATAACCCTTTAACTGTAAAATATATTTATCATCATCCACATTTTTTAATTTATAATCAATAATATCAATATGATTATCATATTCTAACATTAAATCAATTATACCATGATATTTAACATCATCTTTAAAATATATAAATTCATATTCTTTATATATTTTAGCGTCCTTAATATTTTTAAATAAATCACTATTTACTAGCTTATCTATTTTTTCTTGATAGAAATAATTGTCTAGTTTAGTTATATTCTTAAAATCAGTATTTTCTAAAATTTCATGCATTTTTAAACCTAATTCAATATTGTTTTTTGTTTCTATATCTATAAGTTCATGCATCTTTTTTGAAAAACTACTACTTTCTATTTCTATATTACTAATGTCTATATTTTTAACATCTAATTTTGTAACATTTTCTTCAATACTACTTTCAAAGTTACCTGATTTAATAATATTATAATCCTTAGACATTTTTAGTTTATCTAGTTCTATCTTAGTAATATAACTATCAAGTCTATTTCTAATCGAATAGATAAAATCACCAAGAGTACGATACTCTTCTTTTTTCTCATCTTTTAAAACTACTTCATTATCCAAATCGTCTATATCTTTATTAGGTAACACTACTACCATTTTTTCTTTAGCACGAGTTACTGCAACATAAAAAAGTCTTATTTTTTCAGAAATTTCTTCTAATAAATAATCATTTTTTAATAATGTTTTATATATTGTTTCACCAATTCCTTCATCAAAAAATGGTGTAACTATTCCTATTCTATTATTATACAAAAATTTTTCATTTAATTCTCGAAGATTAAATCTTTTATACATATTAGGGAAATAACAAACATGATATTCAAGTCCTTTTGATTTATGAATAGTCATTATTTTAACGGCATCACCAAAATCATTATTTACTTGATACTTCATTGTATAATTTTCTTTAACTAGTTTATCCAAGTGTTCTGAAAACATTCTTGGAGTATAACCTAAAACACTTAAAGAATTAGACATATCTAATATTTTATCAATCTTAATTATACTAGTATCTATATTTCCTATTGTTATTAATTTTTCGTAAAAGTTAAATGCTTTTATAATTATATTTAATAATTCGTTAACAGAAATATTATTAATCTTTTTACTTATTTCATAACTCTTCTTATATAATTCATTATCTTTAAAATTATTACTTAAAAAGTACTTAAAGATATTATCATCTGTTTCATTAATTATAAAACTACGCATCAAACTTACAAATAAATATTTAAATGTTGTATCATACTCATGATTAGCAATTTTTATAATAAATTTAAGTAAATTATTTAAAACATAAACATCCTTATCATTGTTCATTTTTTCTTCTTTCAAAATATTTAAAGGTATTTGTTTATATTCAAAAATTTTCTTAAATAAATCAAAAGTAGAAGATCTATCTATTAATATAGCAAAATCACTATATTTTATATCTCTAAGAATAAGTTCATCTTTATCAAACACTTGATAATGAGATTCTACTTTCTTTTTTATGTCATCAGCAATTATAAAGCATTCTATTTCTTCCATAGTAAAGTCACTATCTTTATCATAATCGTATTCTAATATATCTATATTATAATTTTGATTAGTATTTCCTTCGTTTATATAAGCATTATTCCCAAATACCATTTGATGTGTACTTATATAATCTGCACCCCCTATTAAATCACTCATGATCAAGTTAAACATCAAATTAACATTATCAAGTACTTCTCTTCTCGATCTAAAATTTTTATTTAAATCAATTTTAATACCGCCATTATTTACGGAATAATTATCATATTTATTTTTAAATATATTAGGGTTTGCATTTCTAAAACGATATATTGATTGCTTAATATCCCCCACCATGTAAACATTATTATTAGATATATAACTTATAAATTCTTCCTGCAAATCATTAGTATCTTGATACTCATCTATCATTATTTCATTAAAACTATTCTTTACTTCTTCTCTAACTTCTGGAAATTCTCTTACTAATTTTATCGATAATAAAGCTATATCGTTAAACTCATACGCATCATTATCGAATTTAAATTTATTTACTTTATCATCAAATTCTAAAATTATATCAATAATAGCTCTAATATAATCTTTAGTAAGTAAAATAGTATTTTTTATGTATTCTACATTTTCATATACACACATTTTCCCTAAATTCTTTATAATATCACTAAGTTTTTCTTTAACTTTTTTGCCTTCATCACTAGTTCCTTTAGGAATTCTAGGAATAGAAACATTTAAGGAATCTTTTATTTCATCATAAGTATTAGCATTTAATAACTTATCTAATGATTCATATAATTTATTCATATAGTCACTATCAAAATAACTAGATAATTCATTACATATCCTTTCTATTTTATCTCTTTCTTTTTTTATTAAATCTAAATACTTATTAACATCTTTTTCTATTTTCCCTAAAGTAAAATTCGTTTCTATATAATTAGATAAGTATTCTTTTTTGTTTGGTAGCATATCTAACTTATTACTTATTGCTAATATTTCTTTTTGAATATTTTTATCATCTTTAACACAAAAATCATCTATTAAATGTAAAAACAATTTATCTCCCTGTAAATATTTATTTTCAAATATTTCATTCATTATTTCTTCTTTTTTTATAGTTATTACAGCTTCGTCAATTATATTCACATTAGGAGATATATTTAATAAATAATTATACTTTTTTACTATGGATAAAGCAAAGCTATCAAAAGTCGTTATATAAGAAGCATCTATCATATCAAGTTCTGAAAGTAAATCTTCTTCTTTACTAATTTTTTTTCTAATTCTTTGTTTCATTTCAGCAGCTGCAGCCTTAGTAAATGTTAAAAGCAATAATTCATTAATATGAACTCCACCTTTTAACTTACGAATAACTCTCTCACTTAAAACAGCAGTTTTCCCAGAACCTGCTCCCGCACTAACGATAATATTATTTCCTTCTTCGTTAATTGCTAAACTTTGTTCTTTTGTCCAACTAGGCATCATTTTCACCTCCTAAAAATTCGGCATTTTTATATTCTTTTAATTCAACTATATCTTTTTGTTCCATATAACATATATCATTAAAATTACAATATTTGCATCCAATGTTTTCTTTACCAATTTTTTTAGGATTTATATCAAATGAAACATCTAAAATATTATCTCTCGCTTCTTCTATTTTTTTGTCAACTAAATCAATTAAATTATCAATTTGTTCATTATTAATAACTTTAGAATAACTATAAAATCCAGTTTTAGTTGTTTTTAAAGATTTAATCATATTGCTATTATCATAACTATCATCAAGTTCTCTTAATATTTCTGTATTATCATTACTATAACCTTGAAGTTTTAATCCTTCTTCTAACAAACTAGTATATGTATGTTTATAATCTTTAACTATTTCTTTATTTAATATTTTTTGTAAATAAAATCCCGCTATTTCAACATTATTTATTTTTTCCATATTTTTACTTAAATATAAATATACAGGTAATTGAAGCCCTAATCCATAAATAACATTATTAATATTAATATCAGGATTTCCGGTTTTATAATCAATAATACAAACAATAGTATTATTACCTTTTTCTTCATACAATACCTTATCTATTATTCCATTAAAAGTTACTTTTACTGTACCACTTTTATCTACACAAACTTTTTCTTCATACATTGCCTTATTTAAGCTAGTATATTGATATTGTTTTTTTATTGTATCAATAACAAACTTTAAATCTTCTTTTGCTTTTTTTATAAAGTATAATTCCTTATTAGAAAACTCATATGTCTGCTTTTCTAAAAAAGTATTATATTCTTTATCTAAGTCAAATTCTTCTGCAAATGCTTTTGACAACACTTCATGAAACAAAGTCCCTAAAATGGTCATAAATGTTTCTTCATAAGGATTTAATTTTAAAATGTTATTTAAATAATATCTAAATCCACATTTAAAATAATTATCCATACTAGTATAAGACAATGACAATTCATTTTTTATGTATTTAGTAAATTCTTCTTTGTCTATCTTTTTATACTCATTATTATATTCTAAATAATTTATATTTTTATAATTATTATATAATAATGATAAGTCTTTATCTTTTACACCAAACTTTACTAATTTATCAATATTTGATGCTAATTTTATTTTATTTGCTTTATCAGAATAAGTATAAAATAAATTGTCTTCTTTTATTATATCAAGTTTTAATTCATCATTTAAGTTAGAAATAGTATAACTTTCTGTATTATTTGATAATTTATAAGTAATTATTAAATTTTTTATATTATTTATTTTCGAAATAATATATTCTTTTTCCATTTTATTTTTAATTGTAGAAGTCGTTAACCCTAACCCTGATTTTAATTTATCACTTAAATATTCTTCATCTTTATATATTGTTGGAATAATACCATAGTTAAATCCTAATATAAAAATATAATTATCATCATCTACTTCATTATCAAAACTAATTAACTTAACACTATTTTTAAGTTCTTTTGTCTTTATATTAGTATTTTTCATATCATGAATAATTAATTCTTTTACTTCCAATAAGTTGTTTGCCCATACATATTTATTACAAATATTTATTAATTTATTAATGATATCAACATTATCTTCATTATTATCAAATTTATTTTTAATATTATCAAAAACACTATCACCATTAATATTTTCTAAAAAGTAATTACCTATTTCTGTGCTATAAATACTTCCTTCACTAGGTAATGATACAGGAATATTATAAATTTCTGAATATCTTTTCATTATTCCATAATAGTCATTAGTAAGTCCCATTATTTTTATTTTATTTATATCTATACCCTTATTTATTAAATCTGCAATATGTTCAAACACATACTCTACTTCATCTTTAATTGTCTTAAATTCATATATATTTTTATGTTTATATTTTGGTTCTAATATAGAAACAATATTTATATCATCACTTAATTTTTTTAACATTTTTTTATCAAAATCACTAATAAAGTGATATCCATATACAATAATTTTCTTATTTTTATATTCGTTATATAGACTAATAATATTTAATTTATTATCTACTATTTCTTTTTGTATATCTAATAATTTTTTTATTTTTTGTTCTTTAACTTCACTATCACTAACATAAATAATATTATCTAAATATATTTTAGCAACATCATATTTTATATTATATTTACTCATTAAATAAAATATTGCTTTTTCATCATAATCAAATATAATTTTTCTTCTTAATTCTTCTAATGAAATGTATTTTATATTCGTAAGAGGCTTTTCTTTTGTTACAGTAGTTATTACTTCTTCTTTAATACTACTTGGAATAACTAAAACAGTACCATCTTCAATATAGTCTAGATAACTCACTTATTATCACCATCCATAATTTCTTTAAACATTGAACTAGCATATTTAGATATATCAGATACATCTTTCATTTTATATTTCTTACCTATATTAGTAAAATAGTCTTTCATAGTATCTGTATCAATAATATTTGATGAATATTCTTCTTCACTTAATTCTTTTCTTCCTTCTTCCCATGGAATAGTAGTATGTGTCATTTTTTCTAATATTTTACCGCTGTAAACACCAAAATTATTTATAACAGAATCTATTAATTTAAGTTCTTTTTCATTTAAAGAATCTATCTCGTTATAACTTTCAAATTCATTTTTAGAAATAGGATTATACCTATAATAACTAAATCTATCGTAGATTTCTCGATATACAGGTCCATGTACCCAAGCTTCAGCATTATCATTAAATATAGGTTTATCAAAGAAGTAAGTAGAAAATCCCTGAATATAATATAATATTTTTTGAAGAGCAAGTGGCGTTATATCTTCCATCTTCGCAATAATATGCTTAGATATTAAATATATTTTAGATTGATCTTCTGTTAATTTAAGTTCCATAATTTTCCCAAGCGTCTTCTTATATGCTACTTTTGTTATTAGATCTTTATTTTTTTCTAAATATTCATATAAAGTATTTGGATCTTCCAATACTTTTTTTAATATATCAGAATATGCTTTTTCTGGAGTACTTCCTTCTAAGTATCTAATAATTGTTACTTCTCCCCACCCCAAAACTAGAGAAAGTGGTTTTTTCCCTATTGCGTATTTATTTAATATTTTTTCTATTTCTTTTATAGTAATAACACCATTAATTTCTTTTACTTTTTCCGAATATTCTAGCATATTTTGATCATATAATTTCTCTACATAAACTTCATTATTACATTTTTTACAAATAGCATAAAATTCATTAAATAACACTATTTTATTATTAATTATTTCTTCTTTAATTCTTTTCTTTATTTTATATTCCACTAATTCGTTACATATTTCACAAAAAGTTTTACTCACTTATATCATCTCCCTATATAAACATATATTCTAAATTATGAAGTGCTTCATGAAATGAAACAACAATTGCTGTTCTTTTAACTTCAATATAATTAATTTTTAAATATACTTGCATATCTTGCCTTTGTCCTTTTAAATCTACAAGTTTAAGTTTTGGAGCAAATACATATAATTTCTCATTTTCATATCCTGGATGCTCATTAAAAAGTACTGACGAAAAATCTTCTACTGTAAGTTTACTTATAATGTTTTTAAGTATTTTACTGTTTATAGCAAATTTTTTACAAAATTCCATATTTTTACCGCGATTAGATAAAACAAGATATCCATTAGTTATGATATTCTTTTTTATCTTTTGTAAAAGTATTTCTACTTCTTCTTTTGTTACTTCACATACCAAATTCAAGAATATCACTCCCTATCTATATTCATTATAGCATTGTTACAACTCTATGTCAACAAAAAAGTATCAAAAGATACTTTTTTATGTGTTAAATATTTTAAAATTTAATTAATTAAAAAATATATATTAAAACCACAACATTAATAAATACTTTTGTACAAACTTAACAAAAAAACAGGCCTCTATAATATAATCAATAATACTACTAAAAACCAATCATATCATATTCAACCTATTTTATTAATATAAACATTGAAAAGAACTCTGCTACTGTGTCTGATGCTAAATATCCCCAGACTAACGCCCAAAACGAACAGCAGTACAAGTTCTTCAACACAATAGTAACATAAATAAAAATAATAATCAAATCACATAGTTATCATTTAATGTAATTTATTAAGCACATTCATAATAGCAATTTTACCATATTCATAAGTTAAACTTCCTTGTTGATATGCTATATACGGACTTCTAATCGGTCCATCACAAGATAATTCTATAGAACTTCCTTGAGTAAAAGTACCTGCTGCCATAATAACTTTATCAGTATATCCCGGCATATCCCAAGGTTCAGGAACAACATATGAGTCAACCGGACTAGATTCTTGAATACTACTTACATATTTGATTAATTTATCTTTATCATTAAATATAATATTTTGAACTATATCAGCTCTTTCTTCATTATATTTAGGTTCTACTTCATATCCTTCCTTTTCCATTACATAACTAGTAAGTATTGCAGTTTTAAGAGCACTAGCTACTACACTTGGAGCCATATATAAACCTTGCAATAATTGTTTATTCATACCCAAAGAAGGACCTACCTCTTTAGCTTCGCCAGGCAAATTTAATCTTTCACTAGCAAGATATACTAAGTCTTTTCTACCTACAATATATGCACCATTTGCAGCAATTCCTCCACCTAAATTTTTAATTAAAGAACCAACCACAATATCAGCACCTACTTCTATTGGCTCTTTTTTAGACACAAATTCACAATAACAATTATCAATCATTATAATTACATCTTTATTAATATTTTTAATAAATTTAATTACTTTTTCCACTTTATCTATACAAATACTTTTTCTAGTAGAATACCCCCTACTTCTTTGAATTTCAATTACTTTAATTCTATTTTTTCTAAGACATTTTTCAATAGCATCATAATCAAAATCATCATTAATTAAATCTATTTGTTTATAATCTATATTAAAACTTTTTAAAGAACTATTATTTTCTACTATTCCAATTACCTCATCTAATGTATCATAAGGTTTACCTGTTATACTTAAAAAAATATCTCCTGGTCTTAATAATGCAAATAAACAAACTGTTAAAGCGTGAGAACCTGATATAAACTGACTTCTAACAAGTGCATCTTCTGCTTTAAATATATCAGCATATATCTTTTCTATTACATCTCTTCCTTCATCATTATAACCGTACCCTGTTGTACTATTAAAGTGATTTTCACTAAGATTATTTTTATTAAAAGCTGTTAATACTTTTAAACTATTTGCTTCAGCAATTTCATCTACTTTCTCTAATTCATCTTTTAATTCTTTTTCACACTTTTTTACATATTTATATGCTTCTTCACTAATTTTTAACATTATATACCTCCACTACTATTTTCTTGCCTATATATATTATATTAAAAAAAAAGAAAAAAACAATATCAAAAGATATTATTGATATTGTTTTTTAATCACAATTATAATTACTATTTATTAATTTTAACTTGCTTTGTAATACTATTACTAAATTAGAAATTGTTTTAGCAAGTAAAATTAAATTATCTAAAAATTTATGTAACAAATCATGCGAGTAGCCATACTAACAATGTTTAATGGGTTGAGTCAAACTTATTCACTTGTAAATGTTGTTGCAGAACACATAAAAATGTTTTTAGATAACAACATAGACACTACAATCATCGTTAGTGAAACAATTAATGATAATGAAAAATGGGGAATATTTTTAGATAAAAGACTTAAATGGATAAAAATTGTAAATAAATTAAATGGTAAACAAATAAAATGGTATGACTATAATAATTCAAAATGTACATTACATAATACATTTTATGATGAAGTAGACATAATTGCTAATGATTTTGAAAATAAGTTAAAAGATTTTGACTTTTGTTTTATGCACGATGTTTTGTATCAAGGATGGCATTATATCCATAATATAGCTATTAGAAAAGCTCAAAAAAAATTACCTAATTTAAAATTTATATCGTTTACACAATCTTTCCCTGTAACTAGACCAAAAGATATAGATAAAGAGTTTGAAGGAAGATATACTAGTATGCCTAATACTATTTTTGCATACCCTACAAAGTCAGGGCTTAATGTCTTAGCTAATCAATATAATGTTCCTATAAATAAATGTGTTGTTATTAATAATAGTATTCCTATATTAGATTTTCTAGATAACGATATAAAAAAATTAAATAAAAAAACTAATTTTATCGATGCAGACATTTTAATTGTATATCCAGGAAGGCTTACACCTAGTAAAAAATTTGAACATGTATCCTCTTTAGTAGGTACAATAAAAGAAATATCTAATAAAACAGTTAAGATAATTTTCTGTGATTTTAATTGTATGGATGTAAATAGTAATACTTATAAAAAATATATAATTAATGAAGGAATAAATTATGGATTAAATAAAGAAGATATTATTTTTACTAGTGATTATGGATATGAAAAAGGTTTTCCGCGAAAAGCTGTACTTGATTTATTTACCCTATCAAACCTATATATATGCCCATCATTTTCAGAATCTTTTGGTCTTACTGTATTAGAAGCTGCTAGTCGTGGAAACTTTATTATATTAAATAAAAAAGTTCCCGCTTTAGAGGAACTAGGTAATAATATTCATGCTTATTTTATGTGCTGGGAAGCAAAAAATAATGGATACGATACAATAGAAACATATTATCCAAGTAAAAAAGATTATTACATTGAACACGCAAAAAACATTCGAAAAGAATTAAACAATCCTGTTATTTTAGCTAAAACTAAAATAAGAACTAATTTTAATAATAAAGCAATATTTAATAAACAAATTAAACCATTATTAGAAAATTATAATTTATATAAATAAAAGATTGTTAGAAATCTATTATAACTAACAATCTTTTTTATTGTATTTTATTTATTAATTCAGTATACATATTAGATAATTCATCTGTATCAAATACTATTACATTATCTTCTATATGCCATGAACTGCTATTTTCACTTAAAAAGTTAATAACTTCTTCAGATACATTTAAAATTTCAATAATTTGATTAACCGAATCTTCAACTGTTTTATCTTCACTGACATTTTCCATATCTCCGACATATTCATCTTTATATAAACCAACATAATAACTATCTAATCCTTTATTTTCTATATAAGACATTGCTTTTTCTTCAGTAAGAAAACTATAATAACTATTTTTTAATTCTTCTAATTTAGTTTTTATTTCTGTAATATATGCTTTTGTTTCTGTAAAATTTGGTCCATCATTTTGATAATTTTCTGCTGTTAATATAGAAACTAATTTATCACTATTTAATATATCCATCATTTGAAAAATACTATCAAATGTATCAGATAAATATTCTTTAAAAGATTCTTCTACTACTTTATAATCTCCAGTAGTTACAGTTCTATTTAACATTTCTTTTACTTTATCTATATCAATATTTTCTTCATTTACAAGCATATTAAGTTCTTCTAATTCATCTTTTAGTTTTTCTTCTTGCTTTAAGTCACTTACTACAATATAACCAATAACACCAATTATTAGTACTAAAAATAATCCTACACCAATTAAAATTTTCTTTTTCATAACATTCAATCTCCTATTAATTATAGTAATAAATAAAAAAAGTATTACTTAATTATATTATATAGTATTTTTATATAAAATGCAAGATTTGTTTAACATTTATTATAATTTAGCGTATTCACTATCACTAACTGGTTCTAACCATTCATTTTCTGTATCAATGCCTGAAACTTCTATAGATATGTGACTAAACCACGAATCTTTTTTAGCACCATGCCAATGTTTAACATTAGGTTTTATAACAATAACTTTTCCTGGTTCTAATGATACAGCATCTTTTCCTTCTTCTTGATACCAACCATAACCAGCTGTACATATTAATATTTGTCCTCCCCCACTTGTGGCATGATGAATATGCCAATTATTGCGACAAGATGGTTCAAATGTTACATTTGCTAAAAATAGTGGACTATTATCAGGATCTACTAATGGATTTAAATAAGAGTTACCAATAAAATATTTAGCATAGTTATCATTAGGATTCCCTTTTCCAAATACATTTATTTTATCAAACTCTTCTTTATTCATTATCATATACCTCCTTTGCCATATTAAATACTGCCCAAGCATTAGGCCATCCAGCATAAAATGCAACATGTGTAATAATTTCTGCAAATTCTTCTTTTGTTACACCATTTTTCTTAGCATTCATTATATGATACTTTAAACTACTATCTAAAATACCTTTACTCATAAGGGCTACTACAGTAATAGTTGATCTAGTTTTTAAATCTAATTCTTTTTCTCTTGACCAAACTTCCCCAAATAAAACATCATCATTTAATTCTGCGAATTTAGGAGCAAAATCTCCTAGTGAATCTCTACCTGCTGTTTGCTTAATCATATTAACATCTCCTTTTATTGTTATTATTAATTAATTTTTAAACTTACTATAATATTATTTTTAGATTTTATATTATCTAATACTTCTACATCGTCTAATTTACCAATCTTTGTATAACTATATGATGTATTAAATGATTCATAAAAAATAACTAAACAATTATTACCATATAAATAAATATCTCCTTTATTTATTTTGCCTGGATTATATGAATTAGTTGGTAAAGTAAAATCTAAATATGAATAAAATTCATTACCATTTAAATTATTCATTGATAAGTTTAATGGCATATTATTTATTAAAGCATCTACTGTTTCATTATCTTCTAAAGTAATACTATATTCTTTATTATTTATTAATAATTTAGCACTTTTACTATTTGAATTATTATTTATATTTAATGAATTTATCCAAGTAATCACTTCTTCTTTTGATGAATTAGGACTAAATCTTTTTCCATCTAATACATTTAATTTATCATTATAATTTCTAATATTACTAACACTTAATTCTATTCCGGATCCACCTGATGTGCAAAACGGAATAATTGTTTTGTTTTCTAAATTATAATTATCTAATAAAGTTAAAATAATTCTAGGTTCTTCTTCCCACCAAATGGGATATCCAAGATAAATAATATCATAATTTTCTAAATCTAATTTATTTAATATTTCTGGTCTAGCATTTTTATCGTTTTGTTCTCTATTTGCTCTAGAATTATTGTTATTATAATCTAAGTCTTCATTTGTATATGCATCTTTTGGTATTATTTCTAAAATATCAGATGAAGTAATTTCACTTATATATTTAGCTATTTGTTTTGTATTATTTGTAGCAGAAAAATATAAAACTAAAGATTTATTATTTATATTTGAATTTTCAATATTCATATTAGTTCTCTCCTTTTTAAAAAGACATATTATTAATATAATAATTATTATTCCAATTATTAAAATACTTATAATTTTTTTCATATTATTTTAAATTCTCCTTAAATAAATGCTAGTACTTGAACATATACCACAAAATATTGTTCTTTTATCCCAGATCCTTACTAAATTTAATTCTTCTTCCATCACTATCCTCCATTATTGACCAACATAACTATTAGTTCTATAATAATTATACAATCTAAACTTTGGTTTAGGTCAAGTATTTAAATAACATTTGGAGGTAAATATGCAAATTGGAGAAATATCAAAGAAAACTGGATTATCAATATCAACATTAAGATATTATGATAAACATGGATTATTACAAAATATAAATAGATCAAATGGTGGTATAAGAAAATTTGATGATAAAGATTTAGAAGCCTTAAGAATAATTATATGTTTAAAAACATCAGGTATGAAGATTTCTGAAATCAAACAATTTATGGATTGGTGTAGTAAAGGAGATACCACTATTGATAAAAGATTAAATATGTTCTATCAGCAAGAAAAAAATATCAATGAACAAATTGATATTCTTAATAAATCACTAAAATTAATTAAATTTAAACAGTGGTATTATGAAGCTGCTAAAAGAGATGGCACTGAAAAGAATGTAAAAGATATGAATTTAGATGATTATCCTGACGATATTAGAAAATTATATGAAGAAGCTCACATAATTTGGTGAGTTTCTTTATAAATATATATTTTTATAATTCTCCTTTATAAAAATATATTTTCATAGCATCTTCACTATATGCAGGTTTTGATATATCTATATTTAAAAAATTTGATATATAATATATTAAAAATTGAGAAGCAACTAATAAATCATATTCACATAAAATTCCATCATATCTACTTTCAATTATTAAATTTTTATCTTTTGATAAATAATCTAATAATTTATTTTCATATGAACTTGTGCTTTTTTGTTTTAAATAGATATTTTTATTTTGACTTAAATGTTCATAATTAATAAATCTTCCATGAGAAAAATTTTTCTTTTCATGAACTAAACAATTATAAATACCTGATTCTACTATTTTACTTTCTAGATCATTACCTGCAGATTCTGTAAAATCTCCTGTAAAAATATTTATTTGTCCACCTTCAGTTAAGAAATCCTCTAACATTTGTTTATTATCTTTAAAATATATATCAAAATATTCTCTCCAATACTTTATACTATTTTTAATAAAATCATTAATATTACCAATTGATTGATTTTCAAAATATAGTTTTAAAAATAAACTTGATGGTGATAATGCTCCTTCAAAAGATAGAAATCCCTTTTCTTTTCCCTTATTTGTTCCTGTTCGATATGAAATAATATTATTTTTTGATATTCCTGTTTTTGTTACTATTTTTTGAAGTTCTCCTTTTGTTATAATATATTTATTTTTATTATCAATTAAACTTGTTGCTACTAATAAATCATTAGTGGTTCCCGAATAAGTAAACAAAAATAAACAATCTATCTTTTTATTATTTCTATAATATACATCTCTAGGATATAATGCAACTGTATTTGTTCCGTATAAGTAATTAATAACTTTTGAAGAAAATTTTGCAGCCGCAAAAGAACCACCAGTTCCTAAAAAAATACTATTATCTAAATCTTTAAAGTTTATTTTTATTAATTTTTCATATGCATTACTATTAACAGCATTAATTACTCTTGCTTCTAAATTATTTATATTAATGTTACATCTTTTAATTTGCTTTCTTGTTGATATTTCAAAATTATTGCAAGTACAAATATCTGTTATTTTTTTTATTTTATATAATGGTTGGATATGACCTCTAGCGCCAAATTTTTTTACAACTTTTTTTGTAAGACTTGTAGCTTTTAAAAAAGTTGTATCAATAAATTTTTCATCAATTACATAATTATTTTTTACATAGAAACTAATAAATACAGAAAAGAAGGCATCTCCTGCTCCTGTTGGATCAATTTCTACTTCAGGATTAGACAATTCTTTAGTTATTTTTTTATTATTTATTATAAAATCTGCTCCTTTTTTACCCCTTGTAACAATTATCATCTTAGGTTTTAAAATATTATATATATCTTCAAGTGAATTTAAAGAAAATCTATTTATTAAATATTTTTCAACACGTTCATTTAAATTTATAATATCAAATTTATTTTCTATTTTTTTAATCAATTCTTCAGCACTATAATTATCTAATTCAAAATATTGACCTAAATCCAACATTTTTTTATTTTCACAATTATTAATAATAATTTGGTTTTTAATATTTAAATTATCAAACACCAAAACATCTTCTATGTTAATTTTCTTTAATATATCATCAGTATTTATATTACTTTCTTCATACCATTGTTTTTGATTACATATCGGACATCTCTTTTTTGATTTAAATTCTAATTTTCCATTTTCTTCAATATATGATACATGAAAACAACGTGTTTTTATATTTTCCATAATTTCTACATT
Organism: uncultured Bacilli bacterium; assembly: GCA_944371525.1. GTDB lineage: Bacteria > Bacillota_I > Bacilli_A > RF39 > UBA660 > CALVVX01. The sequence goes on from CALVXP010000003.1 coordinate 34,585, forward strand.
ATCAGTGTTTACGCCAATATCTTTTAAACTTTTTAATGCAACATTACCTGTAACATCTTGTCCACATACTCCATAAACTGCTGTATCTAACCCTATTTTAGCTATATTAGCAATTATATTATGAGATGTCATTCCACCATTAACCCCAACTAGTTTTCCATTTTTATAATAAAAATCTGTAACTAAATCACCTATACTAATTATTTTCATTTTTGTACTCCTTATATATTTCTTTCTAACCACTCATATAAATATTTATCTTTAAAAGCATGAGATGTTAAAAAATGATTATCATCTTTAATTATTTTTAATTCTATATTATCTACATTCATTTTCTTTAATTTATCATATGCATCATAGCTTTCTTTAACATCTATAACATCATCCCTATCTCCATGATAAATTAAAATTTTTTTTTCTAATACATTTATTAAAGTATCTGGTATTGCTAACATTATACCTCCTGATACTGATACTATACCTTTAAATAAATTTGGTCTAGATATTATATAATTCCATGCTCCAAAAGCTCCCATACTACTTCCTAATATGCAAACTCTTTCTTTATCATATTTATAATCCTTATATACTTCTACCATAATCCTTTCTACATCTCTAAGATGATAATCCCAAAAGTTAGAATAACTACATTGTGGAGCTATTACTATGTAAGGTATATCATATATATTCATATATTTAGGTAAAGCATACTTTTCCACATCTTCTATATGATTACCTCTTTCCCCTATTCCATGTAAAAATAATAACAAAGGCATATTGTCGACTACTTTTTCTGGATAATATATTATATAATTCATTTTCTCATTATTATTAATAAGTATTTGTTTATATTTTTTTAACATATATTTTCTCCTTTTTTTCTATTGCATTTTTAATTTCAATATTATTTATAATATTTTGTAAATTATTAAAAAATAATCCCATATGTACTCCATCTTGAAAAGCATGATTTACTAATAAAGAAATATCTATTATATAACTATTATTATCTTCATAATATTTTCCCCAACAAATTTTAGGTTTACTATTTTTTTCCGAATAATCTATTGCATCCTTAAAATTTGAAAACGGAATCCAAGGAATACAAGTAATATTTACTTTATTCATATCATCTAAATTGGGAATTTTATAATACATTTCCCCGTTAGAAGCATCATCAATTGCTTTTTGGAATGTATTTATAAATTGTTGAAAATCATTTGAAAATTTTATATATCTTGTAAAATTCAATTCATTATCTTCATTCAATGTAGTTACAGAAACTGCCAAATCTTCATATTTATAAATATATTGCTTCCCATTTTCTTTCCCGTATCCATAATGAAAAGCATCTATTTCATTTAAAGATGATAATACATAATACGACATAGCAGCATAAAATGAAATATTATAATATTTACAATAATTAACAAGATTTGTTACATCAATTTTGGTTACAATTCCTGTATAAGGATCTTCATAATTAGAAAATATATTATATGCTATTTTTCTTTTCCAATTATTAATTTCTATTTGCTTTCTCATTTTTCACCTTTCTTTTTAAACATAAAACTTCACTTTCTCTAGAATAATCACCGTTTTTTACTAAACATTCTAATATTTTTCTTCTGTTTAGATCAAAAATTCCTAATGAATCTTCGTATGGATTTAAACTATATGGATTTCTCCAACTGTATGGACTAGGAAAATATAATCCTTCTATAAATTCAAAAAAATGTTTATAGTCAATGGCCCCATGATTCGGCATAAACATTTGACTAATTCTATTAACACTTGGATATCTAACAACAATTATTTTGTTAACGTCTATTTCTACATCATATAATACTGTTAGTGCTATTTGCATAGTTTTGCCAGTTAATAAGTTATCATCAAATATAATGTATTTTTTTCTCTTATCAATTCCTAAAAGTTCAATACCACCATTTTCAAAAATATTAAAAAATCTTAAATCTAATGACTGTTTTTTTGAATAACCTGTTACATTTTTATTAAATTTTAATACAGATACATCGCTTATCCTATTATTAATTGATTTCATCAAAATAGGTAGTTCTAATCCACCATAGCAAATGCCACAAATTCCTTTATTATAAATATCTGAATCTTTCTGAAGTGTTAAATAACAGGTTATGAAGTTTTCAGCAAAATTATCAATTTCTCTATATGCTCTAAAATCCTTAGAATAATTTTCTTTTTCTATACTTTTCTCAAAATCCATTTTAAATTTATTTATAATTAAAATTACATTTTTTATCAATAATTCAATCTCTTTACAATTAATAATATAATTATTATCAAAAGAAATTTTTCCCATTAGTTTTTCTACTACTAACAAACTTGCATAAGTTTTATAAATAATTGTATCTTTATTTATGTTTTCAAAATTTAACATTATATTTTTTTCCACATTTCTACTAATTATTTGCTGATTTAATATAATTAACAAACAATTTCTAATATTATCAATTAAACCTAATATCATTTTCATATTGCAATAATCATTTAAATCAATTTTAGAATTTATAGCTTCTAATGCTCCTACATAAAAACTTATATTATTATTTAACCATTCTATAATCATTTCCTTTGTAGTTGTATCTTCTCTAGTTTCTTCATTATGAGATCTTTGCGATAAAAAATAATAATATGTTTGTGATCCCCTTAATAATATGTTTTGATTATCAAACATTGCATAACATAATGATGATTCTTTTTTAGTTAACCATAGTTTTTTCAATAAATTATCATTTGATATAGAAATCCATTCATACATAGGAATTTTTACACTTCCACTAGAAGCATCAAATAAACTATTAACTCCATCAATATTTTGAAATTTTAAATTTACTAAATTATTAAAATATGAAATTTTTTTAATTTTACCCAAATTCATATCTTTCTCTATTTTAGCATAAGCTTGGGTATATTCATTTTCTGTCGCATGTTCTAAACAAATTGTTGGTAATAACTTAACTTTGTTTATTAAAGATAATGTTGCGTTTACTCCTGTTATTATTTTTCCATTTTCAATTACAGGAAAACACTTATCAATTTCACCACTTACCTTATCTACACTAAATCCTTGTGGACAATTTAACATGGAATAATCATTTCCATACCTATCTCCACAATCTCCTATTCTTAACATTGAATTTTGAGGAATTCCAATGATCCTTTCTGCAATATTAATAGCTGTATTTTTTGTAGCAGTACCAATTTGTAAAATTCGTTTTCCTTCATGTATACCCATTGTTAAATTTAAATTTGAATTTTTTGTATCGGCAATCAAGGAAGCAATCATGTCAATTATTTTATTAGCAATTTGTTCATCATCTATTAAAACTAACAACCTTATATTAATTATAATATCATTACTCAAATCTTTTGAATAAGAAATTTGACAACAATTTTTTAATGATGTTGTCTCTAAAATCTTTTTAATTTTTTCATTTAATTCTCTTAAACATGTTAAATCTTCTGGGGTAGATATATATTCACTCACATTAAAAATTTGACTGCTATTTTTACTAGTCATAAATATTCTAGCTCCATCATTTGTAAGCGCATACATTCTTTGTAATTGTCTATCTGTCACTCCATATTTATTTTTTAAATCATTAACAATTTCCTTTGATAAATCATTTAGACCAGTTTCTCCTCTACCAGTTATAAAAACCACAGTAATATGTTTTTTTAATATATTGGCTAACATAGGTAAAACACGAACATCAATTTTCTTTGAATTGTTTTCTGTTAATGTTCCATCTATATCAAAACAAACAGCATTATATTTTTGATTTAAAGATTTTCCGTAATTATTTATTAATTCTTCATTTATCATAAAAATCTCCTTATAAAATTTTCTCTAAAGTTTTTATTGTCATAAATTCTTGTGTAGAAACTTGTTCCTCATTAAAATAAATACCTGTCCCCCCTTTTTGTTTCCAATCTACAAGATTCTTTATGCTGTCATCTATTAAAATTTCTCCATTATTTGGTAAATATATTTGACTCTTTTTTATATGTGGTGGAACAAATAATATTGGAATTTTTATTTTTCTACTTCTTAATGCCTTTGTTTTTGCTTCCATTTCAAGCAATGTATGAATTTTAGTTAAAACTGCCAATTGTTTAGTTCTAGTTTGACCATCTAATATATAATCGATTGCATTATTTATAACTTTGGCTTCATCTAACAATTGAAACCAATCAAGATTGTCAAAAAATTCATTCCAGGTAAGATTAGGATTTTCATTTTTCCTTTCAGCAACTCTTTTTTCTGTATCAAAAATTACGCCATCAAAATCAATAAAAATTTTTTTGTTATTCATAAAAAACACCTCATTTAAATATATTATAGCATATATATAGGAAGTATTTGGTCTATATTATTTTTGATTCAATTTTATTCTACTGATTTCAAAATGTCTTATATCATCTCGTAATTCACAATAAGCTGTTACATAAAATTGATCATCATATTTAAAAATTTGTAATGGATGAATTATTCTTTCCTGCCATTCCTGATTTAAACTTCTATATAAAATTTTTAATGGATTTTTATTTGTAATTGCATCATTTAACGCAAAATATAATTTTGATTTATCTTTAACTGAATAATCTAAAAAATATTTACTTTTTTCTTCTTCTATATCATTAGACATTTGCACTTTATTAATTATTTTTTCATATTTTTTGATATTTTCATAATTTATTTCTTTTAAGATATTATCTACATTATTTAATATTTGCAAATCATATTTATTAAAATGATTATACTGATTTTTAGGGTTCAATATATAATACCCTCCATTAGGTCCCATAAATGTTTCTATTGAAATTCCCGCTTGTTCTAATTCAGCTTTATAATACCTAACCATACGTTCGGTAATACCTATTTTTTCAGCTAAATCTTTAACACTATATTTATTTCCTGTGTTTAAATAATTTAACATTTCAATAGCATTTGAAATTTTTCCCATTTTTTCACCCTATTCTATTTTAATAACTTTGTATTTAAAATATAATTTAAAATATATTTTTTCTCTTTTTTCTATATTTTACCATAAGTATAACTACTAAACAACAAATTTACTGTTTACAAAAACAATTTATATAAAAAATAATCTCTAATTTTTAAATTACTATTATAAAAACTCTTCATGAAGTATCATAGTTATATTTAGTCTAATTTTACAAAATACTAAAATATTTATTTTAAAAATTTCATGTTCTTTAGTTTATTAAAATTTACTTAAATTTGATAGAATTTAATTGGTTGCTCGTCTAGAAATACACCTAATATTTTAGTATTTTGTAAAATCCCTTTATGATAATTTGTTCATTTTTCATATATATCACTAAATATTTCTAAATAAATTAATACATAACATTTTCTCCAATTTAATAAATTTTCTTGTATCAATTATTTTATTTACTAGTATATATTATTAACATCAAACTAATAAGATAAAAATAAAAATAGAAAATGTATTAAAATTAAATTCGTTATCAATCACAAATACTATTCCAATTGATATTACTATAAAAATAATTGTAAATAAATTATTTTAATTATCATTTGAATTATATATATTAAAAAAGAGCAACTCAATTAATGTTGTTCTTAAGATATTTTTGTAATTTTTTATCAGTGCAATAAACATAGCAACCTTTCATACCTCTAGTCATTAATGTTCTATAAGTATTTTTTATTATATTATCCGCTATTTTATCAGCAACTTCTTTCCCTTGATCTTTAGCAATCTTTTTAATTCCATTTAATGAAGTATCAGTCTTAGCTCTTTTTGTATAATCTGTTATTATATGACCATTTTCATATCGTAAATCATCACCTATAATTACCCCAACATAATCAAATTCTAATCCTTGGCATGTATGAATACAACCAACTTCATTGATTGATTCTGAATCAATAGCCCAAGTACTAGAATTGCCTAAATTCCAGCTCATTCCAAAATTATATTCTGGTATTTCAATATCGTGTACATCACTATTATTTTTCCCTTCAGATATCCAATTCCAACAATAGCCTGCAACTATTCTAGATTTATTATTAGTTCTATTTTTTTTCTCAATCAATCTTCTAACTTCATTAGGATCATCTAATACTCTAAAATCATAATCAAATCCATCTATATCAAAGTTAGCAGTATCTTTAATATCCAATACTCTATCAAGCCATGCAATATAACCATCTGATCCATTACATCGAAATTGACTATCCAAATCAAATGTATAAATACCTGCTTTTTGTTCTTTGGCAAATATTTTAATTAAATCTTCACTACCAATATCTTTTAAAGTGACTTTTTGATTTTCATCAATAAAGAATATAGAAAATTTACTAGCATTAATAATTTCTTTAATTTGATTTTCACCTTTATTTTGAAACATACCTGATTTAGCATTTAATCTATGAGCTTCATCTACTACTAAACAATCTAACTTATTTCTCTCTTCATCTATAAAACTACCAGATCCTTGAAACAAATGATTAATATAAGTTTGGGTATAATCTCCTCTTAACTTACTAGAATATACACTTCTTGGTGCAGCATTTTTTGTAACATAAAAACATGTCATATTTCTATTATTTAATTCAACTAATAAATTAACTGCTAAAACGGATTTACCAGTACCTGGTCCACCTCTAACTATCATTACATTTTTATCATTAGCAGACACTGTATCAATTGCATTTCTTAAAGCATATTCATAAACAATCTTTTGATTATCTATCATATAGAATTCTTTATTACCTTTTAGCATATTTTTTAAAGAATCCTGTAACATTTTTGATGGTCTGATTTTTCCATGATCTATTTCATATAAAATATCCCCATCATCACCATCTTCGATATATTTCTTAATAAAATTTCTTAATTTAATAACATCATTATGTCCAAATAAAGGTGCTTTATCAGTGTATTCTTTATAATTATTTGATAATAGTGTATCACCATCTTCAAAATAATAATTATGAAGATATGCACATGGAACAACATTAATATCTTTTAATTGAACTGATTCGTTATAGTCTTTAATTAGATTTGCGTAAGTCATGGCTTGATAAGAAGGATGATTAACATCTCTTAATCCTCCACCAGTATAAGTATTAACTTTATATATACCATCCATTTCTTTAACTTCAGTTACCTTATCCCATTGTTTTAACTCTATTATTACAACATTAGATTTATCCTTATTATAACCAGACATCATAAAGTCAATTCTACACCCAGTTGGAGGTATATTGTATTCTATAGCTATACCAGTATTATTCGGTATATCATTATCAGAGAGTACACCTCTCATATATTGCATAGAATTTTTCCATGAATTAAATTCTGGTGCACTAGGCCTTTTCTTTATAACTTCAATATATTTATTTCTTATTTTATCAGCTATTATTCCTAAGTCTACATCATCAATAAAACCTGATTTAATGCCCTCGTATACTAACATATTTTACTTCTCCTTATCAAAATTCAAACTAAAATGCAACCCCAATTTATCATCATCATATTCCTTACTAAGTTTAACACATTCTTCCATAATATAATTCAATATCTTCTTAGATAATAATATCTGTGTATTAAGGAACTCAAAATTCTTATCATATATATCTTCTATTTCTAATAAATATTTAATTTCTATATGTCCATACATTTTATCTCTTAAAGTATTTATATTTTCAATAGTATCTTTATAATTAGATAATTCATTTCTTATCTTTTTCACTTCTTTATTTAATTTTTCTTTTCCTTCCTGTTCACACAAATTTAATAATTTCCAAATTGAAAGACTCTTAGGATTATTATCAAATATATTTCCCATTCCAATTACAATTCTATATCTCATAGAATCAAGAATAGTTGAAAACAATGAAGGAAAATCATTAAGTTTTTCTAATATCCTATTATCTTCTAAATTCGTACAAATAAAATATTGTTTAATTGCTTCTCGAATATCTTTACATTGAAAATATATAGTAAATAAAACATTTTGCAACCTCGTTGCTTCATCACCCTTAATATACAACATATGCACTCTATAATTTATTATACTTTGTACTATTTCCTTTTGCTTTTTCAACAGGATACTTCTTAGCACTTATTTTCATTTTTTCTAAAACTATTTCTTTAGGATCTACTCCAATTTGATGACATAATAAAATACAATAATTCATAACATCTGCAATTTCATACTTTAACTCATTTTTATCATAATTGTTATTCCATTGAAAACATTCTAATAACTCTCCCGCTTCAATTACTATGCTTTTGGCTAAATTTTCAGGTGTATTAAATTGTAACCAATCTCTTTCTTCTGCAAATTTAACTATTTTACTTTCTAATTCTTTCATAAGATATCACCTATAAGTTATTATATCATAAAATTTTAAATTTCCATTATTGCAGACCAAAAAATCTATATATTTCTTTATACAATGCCTATTTTTTATTATGAAATCTTACAAATTTACGCAAAAATGTAAAATTTATAAAATTAAATGTGTAACTAAAGTCATTTTTAATAACATTATAAATCGTCACAATTCTTTATAAATAAAGAAAAAATGAGAGCCACGAGGGCTCTCTTCAGGGGGTTTTGGTTGAATCACTCCTACATTTTAGTTCGTAGAAAGCGGTCATATTATCTATGACATTATCATTGTAATATATTACCAAATAAAATACAATACTTTTTTTAACACTTTACATTTTATTTTTTTAGAATGTAAACTATTAGTCAAGATACTCTGTTTTCATAAGTTCTTGCTTGACACTATCGTAAAGTCCTGTTTTATCATTTAATATCTCATCAATATAATAATCAGCATCTTCTTTAGCCTTTAACATCATCTTAAAATCTCTATTAACATTAGCAAGAACAAGTCCTGTTTCTCCACTTTGTCTTATACCAAACAAATCACCTTCACCCCTATTTTGGAAATCATATTCACTAATTTCAAATCCATCGTTACATCTTTCTAACATTTTAAGTCTCTCTTGATATTCTTTAGCAATTAATATGCAATAACTTTGAGTATCTCCTCTTCCTACTCTTCCTCTTAACTGATGTAAAGTAGATAGTCCAAATAAATTAGCATTAAATATAACTATCATACTGGCATTAGGTACATTGACACCAACTTCTATTACTGTTGTAGATATTAATATATCTATTTTTTTCTTCTCAAAGTCTGTCATAACATTACTCTTATCTTTTGAGTCCATCTTACCATGTACAGATCCTATCTTACATATCTTACCAAATGCTTTCTTCATCTTTTCTTCTAAATCAATTACGCTTTCTTTTTCATCACTATCTTCATCAATTGAAGGGGCAATTACATATATTTGGTGTCCCTTATCTAACTCCTCTTTCATTAGATTTAAAACATCATACATATCTTTTTCTTTTTTAAAGTATGTTATTATCTCTTTTCTTCCAACTGGTTTAGTCTTAATACTAGATACATCCATATCTCCATATATAGTAAGAGCATATGTTCTTGGAATTGGAGTAGCACTCATCGATAAAATATCTGGTGTCTCTCCTTTATTTTTGAAAGTATCTCTTTGATTTACACCAAACCTATGTTGTTCATCGGTTATAACTAATCCTAGATTCTTATATTTTATTTGTTCTTGAATAAGAGATTGTGTTCCAATTATTAAATCAATTTCTCCACTCTCTAACTTTTCATATATTTCTTCTTTTTTCTTTTTTGAAGTAGATGATGTAAGTAATTCTATATTCATTTTTTCATCTTTAAATAATTCTTGGGCATTTAAATAATGTTGATTTGCAAGTATTTCTGTAGGTACCATCATTGCAGTTTGATAGCCCGCTAGAAAGTTTCCATAACTAGCGATAAATGCTATAACTGTTTTACCACTTCCAACATCACCTTGTAAAAGTCTATTCATTCTTTTAGTGCTATTTAAGTCTTTAATAATATCTTCTTCGGCTTTTAGTTGGTCAATAGTTAATTTAAATGGTAACTTACTTATAAATTCATTTATTTTATCTTGACTAATACTTCTTGATATTGCTTTCTTATCATTATTTATCTTTAATTTCATATAATTAATTTTTAATAAATACATAAATAATTCTTCATATTTAAGTCTTTGTCTTGCTTTTTTTAAAGATAATATATCACTTGGAAAATGAACTTCATATAAAGCATCATTAATATTAAATAAATTATATTTTTCTATAATACTAGTTGGTAATATATCATTTTCTTTATCTTTATTAAGAAAAGCACTTGATATAAACTTTGATATATTTTTTGAAGACAAACCACTAGTAGAATGATATACTGCTTCTATTTTAGGTTCTATAGGTAGCTTTTCAAATCTTACTTCACTAGCTACAATTGTATTTTTAACTTTATCATATTTACCTATTATCGTTATATCTTTACCTGACTTTAATTCATCATATAAATACACTTGATTATAAATACTAATATTTAAAATAGTCTTCTTATTACTAATTCTAAATATCATTTTTTTAAGTCCTCTATTTAAATAGATAATAGTAGGACTTCCTTCTACTACTCCATCAATTACTACTTTTGATCCATCTTCTAAATTGGTAATATCACTTCTTTTTAATATATCATATCTATATGGATAAAATCTTATTAAATCATTTTGATTATGAATATGAAGTTTCCCTAATAACTCTGCTGTTTTAGGTCCTATTCCTTGTATACTTTCTAAATCATTCATATTTTAACACCTACTTTATAATAAGATTATACCATATATGTTAAAAATTTTACATAAAGTTACTTTCTAGTTAAAAAAATACCAGTTAAGGTATCCTATATTCTTTGTTTAACTTCTCCTTTTTCACATCTATTTCCCCATGCATCAATAATTCTATTATCTCTACTTACACATATTATTTCACAGTTATTTGCACATCTATGACATTCTATTCCTCTTGTTTCAAAAGATACATCTTCTATATCAAATGAGAAATTAATTTCATCTTCTTTTTTAGATAGAATAGCAACTCCTAAAGCACCCATTAAATGTGAATTAGGGTCCACTATTATTTTTTCTCCAGTTACTTCTTCAAATGCTGCAATTACCCCAACATTCTTACTTACTCCACCTTGGAATACTATTGGTGTTCTAATCTTTTTCCCTTTACCAACATTATTTAAATAGTTTGTAACTACTGCTTTACAAAGGCCCGCAATTATATCTTCTTTTTTATGACCTATTTGAGCTTTATGAACTAAATCAGATTCAGCAAATACAGTACATCTTGCTGCTATTCTAGTAGGATTTTTACTAGTTAGAGCTATTTTACCAAAGTCTTCAACTGCTACTCCTAGCCTCCTTGCTTGGCTAGATAAAAATGATCCTGTTCCCGCTGCGCATAAAGTATTCATTGCATAATCAGTAACTACACCATCATCTAATATAATAATTTTTGAGTCTTGCCCTCCTATTTCAAATATTGTTTTAACATCAGGATACAATGATGTTGTACCTATTGCATGAGCAGTTATTTCATTTTTAATAATACTTGCTCCAAGTATTGTTCCTATTAATTTTCTAGCACTACCAGTAGTACCTACTCCTACTACTTGGTATTCATTTATATTTAAATTATTTTTTAAACTTTTTATTAATTTTTTTATTGCCCCAATGGGGTCTCCTTCAGTTCTTAAATAATCACTTGCTAAAATATTATTATCTTCATCTATTACTACTCCTTTAGTAGAAATACTTCCAATATCGACTCCTAAATATGCTTTTTTCATATATTCCCTTCTTTCAACTAATTTTATGTAAATACATTCATATTATAACAACCATATATAGAAAAATTTGTCGAAAAAAAGCGACCTTCTAAGTCGCTTACCCGTAATAGGCTATTAATATTTATAAGGAGATCATAGTATTACTTTAAAATATATTATCGTTAGTTCACAGTAAAACTAGATTAATAATATTAATAGTCTGTGAATTAGAATACACATAAGTAACACTATAAATTGTGTATTCTTTATTATTATATCTAATTTAATCAGAATTATTATATTTAGTAGCATTTATAGCCATACCTAATACAAAAACATAACATAAAACATACATCCATATCATTAACATAATAATTGTTGATAAATTTCCATATAAAACATCATATTTAGCAAAATAAGTTACATAATAAGAAAATACTACTGTACTAATTACCCATATTACTGTTGTAAAAAAAGCTCCATATGTTGTTTCATTACTAGGTATTTGTTTACTTGGAGATATTGCATAAATTAATTTTATATTAAAGTAAATTATTAAAAATGATATTGGCCATTTAATTAAATCATAAATAAACATTAAACTACCATCAAATATTTCAATACTTTCTAAAAGCGATAATATTTGTCCTCCTAGTATTGGTACTAATAACAAAAAGAAAAGTAATATTACTATTATTATTAGAATTAATACTGATTTTATTCTATCTTTTAACATATCATTTTCTTCTACTTTATATAAAGTATTAGAAGCTGTTATTATAGAATAAGTACCATTAGTAGCTACTGCAAAAGCTACAATATTAAATATTCCAATATTACTATCAAATCCTTTACCAGAAATTAATGCTATTATTGTATCTGATACTTGATTAGGAAATATATCTTTAACTAAATCTGCTACTAAATCTATTGAAATAGAAAAGTATGAAGCTACCAAAATTATAATCGTTAAAAGAGGAATTAAAGCAAGTACAAAATAGAAAGCCATATTACCTGGTAATATATTCATTTCTGGTTTTCGTAAAACTTTAATTAACTTCTTTAAATAACGCTTTAACCTGGTCTTCATACTTTCACCCTATTTCTTTTCTTTTTGTTGTCTCATTAAAATAGTTGCTTCATTAATTGCATCCTCAATGGTTTTAATATCATCAAGAATCATACTATAACCAATTGATGCTCCATATTGATGTGGTAATTCTTTTAATTCTTTATGAATTTTTCTTGTATATGCTATTACGGCTTTTTCTTCATAACCAACCATATATATTAAAAATTCATTACCATCAGTTCTTATTATATCTGTTTTCTCAAGTTGATTATTTATAAGAATTGAAGCTGCTTTCTTTATTTCATTATCCCCTTCTTCAACTCCATAATTATCATTAATATCTTTTATATTATTTAAATCTATTACAATAACTGCTTGAGGATATATAACATTTTCTTCCCATTTAGGAATATTATGATTTAAATAATTTCTATTTTTTAAGGAAGTCATAATATCTATATATTTTAGTTTATCATCTTTTCCTAATTTTTCTTTTTTATGTTTTTTGAACGCTACCATAAGAACAATTATTCCCATAACAAAGAATAACGCTATAATTAAGTATTTAATTAAACTCTTTAAGAAGTCCATATTACTAATAGTAGCAGTCGTATTGTATTTATATTTTATATCATTATAATTAACTGTACTAATATAAGTTGTAAATAATTTAGCAAATGTTGTATTCTTATTAACATCTCTTATTACAAACTTAAAATCTTGATCAAGAAGTCCTGTATATAATACTTTGTATCCTAATAACTTTTGATCTTGGTAATATCTATAAGTATTAATATCTAATGCTATAATACTATTATTATCAACATTTTTTAAAAGTTCATCCGTATTATTAAAACCTTTAGTCTTAACATTATTACTACCTAAATAATCATCTAAATAAGTATTACTAACTACATATACTTCTTTATTATCTAAACTTCTAATAGAATCTACTGTAAATGGTTCTTTAGCAAGTATTACATATTCTTCCTTTAAAGGAGATATTGAATATATTTTATCAATATTCGTTCCATCAACATTAAAGTTTGAAAATACTAAATCTACTTCTCCATTTGATAATGCTTGTCTAAGTTCTTTAATATTACTATACTCTACCATCTTGAAGTCTACATCATAAGCATCTTCAAAACCACTTAAATAATTAGATATAGTACCTACAAAATCATTACTTTCACTATTTTCATATGGCATATTTACTACATAACCATAAGTATATGTACTACTATTATAACTTGATTTTTCTGAATCACTTATTTCTAAATATTTAAATGTCGATGTAAGTAAATTAGTGTTATAAGATTCATCATAAAGACTTGTAAACTGTTTATTATATTTCTTCATTATATTAAGAAGCGTTTCATTATTATTAATAGTTAAAACATATTTCTTACTTAAATCACTTACATGAAATAATATATTTAAATTATTTTTAATAATATCATCTAAATATAAAGTCTTAGGAATTATTGCATAAGATAACTTTTCTTCTTTTATCGCAGTAATTATTTCTTCTTCTGACTTATATGGTGTATACTTTACTTCTTTAGCATCTACTAAATAATAAGACATTAAAGATAAATCTTCTTCTAATACCCCTATTTCTAAATTACTTAAATCAGATATTTTATCAATACCTGCTGTTTTAGTGCTTACCACAACATAAGTATCTTCATATAATAATATATCATTATTACTAAGTTCTGAATCACTACTTAATACTTTAAATGATACATTCTTATAATTAGTATCACTATCATATAAATAAGATATTTTATTAAATTTAATATTATATTTTTCTGTAAAATCATCTAAATAATCAAATGATACTCCACTTCCATTTTCCCCAAATACAGGAACATCATTATATATACTAACATCTATTACATTATTCTCATTATCTTTAATCCATTTTTTTTCAAGTAAAGAAAAAGTTGAATCATCTTTACTATAATTTAAAATAAATATAAGTAATACTACTAAGAGAATAACACCAATTATCGTTAGTATTAAAGTTTTATTTGCCTTATTTTTTTTCATACTATTCACCGTTATTTGTCCATCCTATTTCATCTAATGATGGGTGCTTATTTCCTGTAACAACATAAGGATTATCTCCTTCACCAGTAGATTCTCTAGTCAAAAAGTATTGAACATTATAAAAATTCAATTGTTCTTCACTAAAACTTTCTAATGTAGATGATGCTATTTCCTTAGCTTTAGTAGAATCAATATCACTATTAAATGTAAGAATTACATTAATTATCTTTCCTTGAATTCTAACATTAGCGTCTTTTACTCCTTCTTTTTCTTTCATTTCTATTGCAATAGTATCTAATTCATCATTAGAAATTTCTACTTCTTCTATTCCATCTAATCTATTTCCATATTTATTAGAAGAACCTCCAACTAATAACATTACAAAAAATACTAATATAATTAACAATAGAACTAAAGAAATCCCCACAGCAATAGCTAATTTCTTATGTTTTTTAATTAAATCTTTCATTATAACCTCCACTTTCTATACTAATATATTATACTATATTATTATTTAATAATCAATAATATTTTCTTAGTATTTCGGTTATAGTTCGACAAAATATTACATAAATTAGATATATACTAAATACGGTGATAAGATGAAAGAAAAAATAATAAATCAAACAAAAAAAGTAGTAATTCCTGTATTTATATCAATACTATGTGGAGCAATATGTGGTAAAATTGTCTATAACATATATGATGAAAACAACACTTTTTTAGCAAATAATACTATGTATTTATTACAAGCGGGAGCCTACTCTAGTTATGATAATATGAGAGCTAACACAATGGGAAATAATTATGTATATTATGAAGATGATGGTTTATATAAAGCAATTATTGGTATTACTTCTTCTTATGATAATATTGAAAAAATTAAAAACGCTTACAATGGAGAAGTTATTGTTAATGAATACTATTTAAATGATATTGAATTATCTAATAAAATTTATGAACTTGATAAAGAATTGAGTAAAGAAGAAGACACCAATAATATCAAAGAAATAATCAATTCTATGTTAGCATTATATAAAGAAGAAAATATAAATTTAACAAAAGTTAATTAAATGTATGTAAAGTAATTGACTTTTTTTTTATTTTACTATAAAATTAGATATGTAGCCATGGAGACGTACTCAAGAGGCTGAAGAGGCGCCCCTGCTAAGGGTGTAGACCGGGAAACTGGTGCGAGGGTTCAAATCCCTCCGTCTCCGCCATTTATGTAATTAAGAACATTATGTTCTTTTTTTATTTGTTATTATTGATTTATACTTTATTTTTTTGTATAATACATATAGAGAATAAGAAAAGAGGGTACTATGAGAAAGACTTTTGATTTTACTAAAATGCCAGTCGTTGATGCTGTCAATGAAATTATTATATATGCCGCAGAAAAAGGTGCATCAGATATTCATTTTGACCCAGCAGATGATTACTTAAGAGTTAGAATAAGGATAGATGGTGTACTAGATACTCTTACAACTATTCCTAATGGCGTTCGTCAAAATATTATTACAAGAATAAAAATACTTGCTGGAATGAACATAACAGAAACTAGATTACCACAAGATGGCGCAATAAAAACAATATTAAGAGGAATAAACTTAGATATGCGTGTATCTGCTTTACCTACTAAACGTGGTGAAAAAATAGTTATTCGTATTATGGATTATTCAATGAGTTTAAAAGGTATTGAATACTTATATTTTAGTGAAGTTAATTATAAAAAAGTATTAAAAATGATTAGTGCTCCTAATGGAATTATCTTAGTAACTGGTGCTACTGGTTCTGGTAAATCTACTACCGTATATTCATTTTTACAAAGACTTAATGTTGAAGGATCCAACTTAGTTACTGTTGAAGACCCCGTTGAAATGGATATTGAAGGAATTAATCAAGTTCAAGTTAATAGTGAAATAGGACTTGATTTTGCAACAGTACTTAGAAGTATTTTAAGACAAGACCCTAATGTTATTATGATTGGAGAAATTCGTGATAGCGAAACAGCCAGAATAGCTGTTAGAGCATCCATTACAGGTCACTTAGTATTATCAACTATTCACACCAATAACTCCTTAAACACCATAGAAAGACTCTTAGATATGGATGTTGAAAGATACTTACTTGCTAGTGCTCTTATGGGAATAATATCTCAAACATTAGCTAGAAAATTATGTGACAAATGTAAGCATTTAAGACCTACTACTCAATATGAAAAGAATTTATTTAAATTAGTATTAGGTAGAGAAGTAAATCAAATATATGAAGCAGGGGATTGTGATGAATGTAATAATGGTTTTAAAGGAAGAGTAGCACTTCATGAAGTATTACTTATAAATCAAGATATAAGAGATGCTATTAGTGCTGGAATAAGAAAAGACCAATTAAGAAAACTTGTATATACAAAGGATGTAATCACTATGTTACAAGATGGATTATATAAAGTGCTAGCAGGCTTTACAACATTTGAAGAAGTACTTAGATTAGTCGATTTAGATGAAAGTATTGATTCTGATGAAATAAAAGCTAATATTACTAATAGTTTAAATAATAAATAACCTAGGATAATTATTTATCCTAGGTTTTCTTCATCATTAATTCCTTTATTAAATTTATTAATTTCTCTTAAATATTCTTGATATACTTTATTATTATTTAAAATATTTACCTTTTCTTCTATTAATTTATTTATTTCTATATATTTAGGATTGTTATCATATTCTAAACACAATGCTTCACTTTGTAATTTATTTATTTCTGTCATTAATTTACTAATACTAGAATCTTTTTTTAATATATCCCCTATTTTATTATATTCATCATATAATGAAGAAGATTTAATATCATTAAATAATTTATTTATATTACTCATTATAAAGTTCTCCATCTAATGACCAAGTCTTTACATCTGTAATTTTAACATTTACGATTTTACCAAGATAAGATTCGTCACATTTAACATTAACAAGCTTCATTGTATCAGTATACCCCATTAAATATCCCTGTTTTTCAGAAGCCCCTTCAATTAAAACTTCTACTACTTTATCTTTATATTTCATATTATTAATATTAGCATACTTATTTACAAGTTCATTTAGTCTTGCTAATCTTTCTTTTTTCTCTTCCATACTAACATTATCTTCCATATTATAAGCAGGGGTTCCGACTCTTTTAGAAAATATAAAAGTATATGCTAAATCATATTTTAACTTATCTACTACTTCCAAAGTATCTTTGAAGTCTTCTTCTGTCTCACCTGGAAAACCTACAATTATGTCAGTAGAAATTGCTACATTAGGAATCTTATTTTTTATTTTATTAAATAATTCAATATATTCTTCTTTAGTATATCTTCTACCCATTAATTTTAAAATTCTACTACTTCCTGATTGAATAGGTAAATGAATATAAGGCATAACATTATCATATTTTGCTATTACATCAATCATATCATCAGTAAAATCCCAAGGATGAGAAGTAATAAACCTTACCCTAGGAATTCCGATTTTAGCAACATCTTCAAGTAAATTAGTCATAGTATAATTTATATCTAAATCTTTTCCATAAGCATTAACATTTTGACCAAGTAAAGTAATTTCCATATACCCTTCTTTTTTTAATTCTTCTACTTCTTTTAAAATATCTTCA
Source organism: uncultured Bacilli bacterium (assembly GCA_944371525.1). Classification (GTDB taxonomy): domain Bacteria; phylum Bacillota_I; class Bacilli_A; order RF39; family UBA660; genus CALVVX01. Next base: position 53,193 of record CALVXP010000003.1, read on the forward strand.
GGTAACCTACTTCTTTGTTTTCCCCTAGTATAAGGAACAATACAATATGTACAGAACTTATCACAACCATACATTATATTTACCCAAGCTTTATATTTAGAATCTCTTTTTACAGGTATTCCTTCATATACAACTCCTTCAATACTATATACTTCTATTTCTTGTTTTCTGCTCTTATATAAATCACTTAAATATATTGGTAACTTGTGAATATTATGAGTACCAAAAACTATATCTACCCATTTGTATTTATCTTTTATCATATTAGCAATACTCTCTTCTTGTGCCATACAACCACAGAAAATAGTTATAATATCTTTTTTAGTTTCTCTTAAATGTTTAATTCTACCTAACATACCCACTACTTTATTATGAGCATTTTCTCTGATTGCACAAGTATTAATTACAATAATATCAGCTTCATCCATATTATCAGTTCTTATATATTTCATATCTTCTAATATTGCACTAATATTTTCTGAATCATGAACATTCATCTGACAACCATATGTAATTATATGATATTTTTTATTTATACCAACATTTTTTACATCATTAGGAATTACATAATCATCTTTTATTATTTGAATTTTATTTTTTGTTCTTTTTTTTGCATCTTTTAAATTTGGAAGCATCATACTATCACTTCTTTCTTATCTTCTTTTTGGCTACTAAATAATTATACTCACTAGCAAATAAAGCATTATTTTTAATTCTTTCATTTAAATATGGGCACGCTTCTTTTAAAATGTTTTCCCATTTATAAATAGTTTTATCATCAAAATTTCCATTAAACAATATATCATATATAACATATTGACCAAGCGCATCAGCATATCTTCTAAGAGGACTAGTGGAATGTGAATAATAATCAAGACCTAATCCATAGTGTTTTGCACTTGTACTAGAATATTCAGCATTTAAATATCTCTCCTTGACAGCATTTAATATTTTAACACACTTAGGATTATTACGCAATGTACCTGAATCAATTCCTAATATAAGCATTATATTTTTATCAATATCAGCACTTGGCGCATTATGAATTCTATGTATATAAGGATACCCTCTTTGTACAAAATATTTATCAACATAACTATTAGTAAGAATCATCATTTCTTGAACAATTTTTGCCGCATTAGATTTATTCGCTAATAAACTATTAGTAACTTCTCCTGTTGTTTTATTTTCTGTTTTTCTATAAATATCCTTATATAAATTTCCACTTTTTAAAATTGAAGAAATACAATTCAAGGCTAATAACATAGTATCTGTATAATTATTTCCAATTTTACTTAATCTTTTATCTACTTCACTATAACTAAGAGATTTACCAACCTTTATTAAAGAACGCTCTATTACAAAACTATCTGGATCTATTTCAAAACTAGAAGTAACAATAAATTTATATGTAATAACTTTTCTAACATTTCCCTCTAGCATAGATCCCAAATCATTAGATATAACTTCTGGATATACAGTAATTTCATTATCACACAAATATATTGTTTCAGCACTTTTATATGCCATTAAATCTAGATAACTATCTTTCTTTATTAATGTAGGAACATCAGATATATGAATATATAAAGTATATGTCCCATCAATATTTTTTTCAATAAATAAACCATCATCATTACATTTATTACCTTCATCATCAATAGTTATAACATTTTGATATCTATAATCATGTCTTGCATATTCACATATACTGCAATCTGAAATATCATAATGAAGATTATTATTTGTACTAACATTGTATTTTTTCTTTAAATCTTCTTGAAAAATTTTCTTATTATTTAACCTATCAATAAGCAATTTTACATGTTCTTTTTTATTACCACTATTTAATATTTTCATATACTTTTCACTATTTTTTGATAAATATCTATTGAAACTACTTCTAGCAAAAATCACAATAAGTTTATAATAGTAATTGATTTCATCTTCTTCTATTACATTTACATAATCTTCTAAAATATTGCTAAATACTTCATCTATTACTTTACAATCTATGTTTTTCTTACTCTTTATTAAAGTTTCAATATTTTCAATAGATTTTTCTTCATAAATTAACTTATAAAATATATTAAATATATTATTTTGTTGTTCTTCTCTTTTTTTAGTTTCAATTTCTCTTAAAATTTTTATTAATCTATTTTTTAAGCCAATAATATCATTTTTACTTTTTTTAGTGTAAGTAGCCTCTATTCTATTATTTAATTTTTTTATTAGTTCTACTATTATCTTTAACTTTTTTTCTTCATCTTCACAATTTACAACAAATTCTATTTCATTAAAAATATCTTCAATTAACTCTTTATTTTTATTTGCATGTTTCATTAATGTATATAAAGCATCAACCATACCAGTCATAACTGATATAAAATAATTATCCATATAGTCTTCCAACTCATATATTTTCAAATCATAATTTAAAATTTTTTGTTCAATCTCCTTATTACTCATCTTGGTCTCCTATTTCTTTTCTATTTCATTTGTACTTAAAACTGTTAAAAATGCTTCACTAGGTATTTCTACATGTCCTATTTGTTTCATTTTCTTTTTACCTTCTTTTTGTTTATCTAATAATTTTCTTTTTCTTGTAATATCACCACCATAACACTTGGCTAAAACATTTTTACGCATTGCTTTTATATCACTCCGAGCAATTACTTTACTACCAATTACAGCTTGAATTGGTACCTCAAACATTTGTCTTGGTATAATATTTTTTAAATTATCTACAACAATTCTTCCCCTTTTATAAGCAAAATCTCTATGTACAATTATACTTAAAGCATCGACCATCTCACCATTTAATAATATATCCATTTTAACTAAATCGCTATCTTTATTACCAATTAAATCATAATCAAATGAAGCATACCCCTTTGTATAAGATTTTAGCTTATCAAAAAAATCATATACTATCTCCGATAAAGGAATTTCATAATGAATATTTACTCTTGTTTTATCTATGTACTCCATACCTATATATGTTCCTCTTTTGTCTTGACATAATTCCATGATACTACCAATATAATTACTGGGAACAAATATATTAGTCCTTATATATGGCTCTTTTATCGTTCTAATTTTTACTCTTTCAGGAAATTCTGATGGATTGTCTATATATATTATATTTCCATCAGTAAGTTCTATTTCATAAATAACTGATGGAGAAGTCGCTATTATTTCTACTCCAAATTCTCTTTCAATTCTTTCCACTATTATTTCCATATGTAATAGTCCTAAGAATCCTGTTCTAAAACCAAACCCTAATGTAGTGGATGTTTCCGGTTCAAATATTAATGATGCATCATTTAATTTTAGTTTTTCTAAGGCTTCTCTTAAACTAGGATACTTTGATGAATCAATTGGATATAGTCCACAAAAGACCATTGGTTTCATTGGTTTATATCCTTCAAGTGGTATTTCAGCAGGATTATCTTTTAATGTAATTGTATCACCTACCTTTACATCATCAATACTTTTTATACTAGCACAAATAAAACCTACATCTCCCGCTACTAATGTATCTACTTTCTTTTCCATTGGAGTATGATATCCCAATTCTACTACTTCATAAGTAGCATTTGTTGCCATCATCTTAATAGTATCACCTACTTTAAGTTGACCTTCCATTACTCTAACTAATGCAATTACTCCTTTATATGAATCAAAATAACTATCAAATATTAAACATTGTAACTTATTTTCTTTTTCTCCTTTAGGAGAAGGAATCCTTTCAATAATAGCATTAACTAATTTATCTATACCTACCCCAGTTTTAGCAGATGTAAGTATAATTTCATCCTTTTTAAAACCAAAAGTATCTTCTAGCTCTTTAATTCTACTTTCAATGTCAGCATTTGGTAAGTCAATTTTATTAATAACAGGAATTATCTCTAAATTATTCTCAATAGCCAAATAAACATTAGCAAGTGTTTGTGCTTCTATTCCTTGAGCAGCATCTACAATTAATATAGCACCTTCACAAGAAGCTAAACTGCGAGAAACTTCATAAGTAAAATCAACATGACCTGGTGTATCTATTAAATTCAAAACATATCCATTATAATTTAATCTTACTGTATTTAATTTAATCGTTATTCCTCTTTCTCGCTCAATATCCATATTGTCTAACAATTGATCTTTCATTTGTCTTTTATCTATTGCACCAGTATATTCTAAAATACGATCTGCTAATGTACTTTTACCATGATCAATATGTGCAATAATACTAAAATTTCTAATTTTTTTTATATCCATAAAAACCACAACTTTCTCTCTTATTATAACACGGTAAAAGAAAGTTTAGCAACAAATTAACATAAATTATAACAATAAAATTATTTTATTAATTAATAAAAATTTGCTACATATACATTGTTTATGATATAATAATTATTGGTGTAAAGGAGAATTTTATATGCATATAATAAGTCTTACAGAACTACAATTTAAAAATTATTCGAGAATACATAGTAAACGAAATTATTTACAAAGCATAGAATTTGCTAATATGCAAAAGAACAATGGTTATAGTATACTATATGTGGGAATGATTGATGACGAAAATAATTTAGTAGCAGCTTCATTAATTTTAGGAAAAAAAATAATTGGGAAATATTTTTTAGGTCACGCACCAGGAGGATATTTAATTGATTATAACAATTATGATTTATTAAGTAAGTTTACTAAATTATTAAAAGAATATTTATCAAAATTAAATTATGTATATATTTCTATAAACCCATTATACCCAATAAAAATTTCAAACAAAAAAAAAGATATCATTTATAATAACTCTAACATAATTAATAATCTTAATACTTTAGGTTACAAAAAATGCAAAAGAAATACCCTAAATACAATTTTATATTTACAAACCAATGGTAACATTCAAGAAACTTATAATAATTTAAGTCGTTTTGTTAAAAGAAATATTCAAGAAAACAAATTAAAAAGTATAAAAATTTATGAAGGGGAAAAAAATGATATAGATACTTTTTATAAATTTATTAACAAGAAAACTAATTTTTCAAAAGAATATTATAATGAATTATTCACTTACTTTAATAATGACAATAATAAATTTGAAATATATTTTGCTTTTTTAGATACTAATGAGTATTTAAAAAATTATAATAATTTATTAAATAAGGAAAAAAGAAATAACGAAAAGATAAGTGAAAAAATTTTAAATATTAATATAAAAAACAAAAGGGATTATGTAGATAAAAAAATTAATTCAGATAAATTATTGGAAAAATATAACAATGAAATAAAAAAAGCAATTAACTTGAATAATTTATATAAAAACGGATTAATTGCGGCTACAGTGGCAATTATTAAAACAAATAATGAAATTACTTTTCTCATAGATGGATATGAAGAAAAAATAAGAAATATTAGGGCTTCTTATACTATAAAATGGGAAATAATAAAAAAATACAGTGAATTAGGATACACTACTTTTAACTTAGGATATATTCCAAATAGTAATAATAAAAAAATTGATGGTATTGTTTTATCAAGAATAGGATTTAACGCAAATATTCATGAAACACCAGGAAATTATAATTTAATAATAAATAATTCAATATATACTTTAATAAACTTTATGGATAATTCTATACCAAAGTAATTAAAAAAAAGAAACTTCACATAGTTTCTTTTTTTTTTTAAAATTTTAAAATTATATTTTATCAAAAAAAGAATGTAAATAAATACACTCTTTTTTTCTATAATTATTCAATAATTTCTGATACTACACCAGCACCTACTGTACGTCCACCTTCACGAATTGAGAAGTTAGTTCCGTTTTCAACAGCGATTGGCGCAATCAATTCAACAGTCATAGTTACTTTGTCTCCTGGCATTACCATTTCTGTTCCTTCTGGTAATTCAATTACACCAGTAACATCAGTAGTTCTGAAATAGAATTGTGGTCTGTAGTTTGCAAAGAATGGAGTATGTCTTCCACCTTCTTCTTTAGTAAGTACATAAACTTCTGCTTTGAATTTTTTATGTGGATGAACACTTCCTGGTTTAGCAAGAACTTGTCCTCTTTCAACTTCTTCACGAGCAATACCACGTAATAATACACCAGCATTATCTCCTGCTTCTGCATAGTCAAGTTGTTTTCTAAACATTTCAATTCCTGTAACTACTGTTTTCTTAGTAGGTTTTAAACCAACGATTTCAACTTCATCATTAAGTTTTAATTGTCCTCTTTCAACACGACCTGTAACAACAGTTCCACGACCTGTAATTGTAAATACATCTTCAATTGACATTAAGAATGGTTTATCAGTATCTCTTTCTGGAGTTGGAATCCAAGTGTCTACTGCATCCATTAATTTTTCAATTGATTCTACATATTTAGGATCTCCTTCAAGAGCTTTTAATGCAGATCCTCTGATTACAGGAGTATTATCTCCATCAAATCCATATTCATTTAATAATTCACGAATTTCCATTTCTACAAGGTCTAATAATTCTTCATCATCAACCATGTCACATTTGTTCATGAATACAACCATTTTAGGAACACCAACTTGTCTTGATAATAAGATGTGTTCTCTTGTTTGAGCCATTGGTCCATCAGTTGCAGCAATAACTAAGATTGCTCCATCCATTTGAGCAGCACCAGTAATCATATTTTTAACATAGTCTGCATGTCCTGGACAGTCAACATGAGCATAGTGACGATTTGCAGTTTGATACTCAACATGAGAAGTATTAATTGTAATACCTCTTTCTCTTTCTTCTGGAGCTTTATCAATATTTGCATAATCAACGAATTCTGCTCCACCTTTTCCTGCTAAAACTTTAGTAATAGCAGCAGTTAATGTAGTTTTACCATGGTCAACATGTCCAATTGTACCAATGTTAACATGGGGTTTGCTTCTGTCAAATTTTTCTTTTGCCATTTTTATTTTCCTCTCTTTCTTAATTAATTACATATTCTATTTTATCAAATTTTGGAAATATTGCAATATCTTTAATTAATTTCCACCATTTTTTTTGATTATGTCTTCTGCAATAGATTTTGGAACTTCTTCATAATGGTCAAGAACCATTGTAAAGTTACCTCTACCTTGTGTATTTGAACGAAGACTAGTTGCATAACCAAACATTTCTGCAAGTGGTACCATAGCCTCAAATGCTATTGCATTACCTCTAGCTTCTTGTCCAAGTGGACGACCACGTCTAGAAGTGATATCTCCCATTACAGCACCTGTATATTCTTCTGGAGCAACTACTACTACTTTCATAATTGGCTCTAAAAGAACTGGTTTACATTTATTTTTAGCTTCTTTTAAAGCAAGTGATGCAGCAATCTTAAATGCCATTTCTGATGAGTCTACATCATGATATGATCCATCAAATAATGTAGCTTTTACATCTACCATTGGATATCCTGCAAGTACACCTGTTTGCATTGCATCTTGTAATCCTTTATCTACTACCGAAATATATTCTCTTGGTACTACACCACCAACGATATTATCAACAAATTCATATCCTTTATCTGGATTTGGTTCAAATTTAACCCATACATGTCCATATTGTCCACGACCTCCAGATTGTTTAATATGTTTACCTTCGCACTCAGCAGTTTGAGTAATTGTTTCACGATAAGCAACTTGTGGAGCACCTACTGTAGCTTCTACTCCAAATTCTCTTCTCATTCTATCAATTAATACATCCAAGTGTAATTCTCCCATACCAGAAATAACTGTTTGTCCTGTCTCAGGGTCAGTACGCATCTTAAATGTTGGATCTTCTTCTGCTAATTTTTGAAGAGCTAATCCCATTTTGTCTTGATCAGCTTTTGATTTTGGTTCAACTGCTTGAGTAATAACTGGTTCTGGGAATTCCATACCTTTCATAATGCATGGTTTCTTTTCATCACATAAAGTATCCGCTGTTGTTGTATTTTTAAGTCCTACTGCAGCAGCAATATCTCCTGCATATACTTCTGATATTTCTTCCCTATGATTAGCATGCATTTGAAGAATTCTTCCAACTCTTTCCTTAACATTTTTAGTTGAATTTAATACATATGATCCACTATTTAACATTCCAGAATATACTCTAAAGAAGGTAAGTTTACCAACAAATGGGTCTGTCATAATTTTAAATGCTAACGCAGTAAATGGTTCTGAATCTGATGGATGTCTTAATACTTCATTTCCATTCATATCAGTACATTCAATAGCTTCAACATCAGTTGGAGCAGGTAAATAATCAATTACAGCATCAAGTAATAACTTAATACCCATGTTTCCTAAAGCAGTTCCACACATAACTGGGAAAAATTCTGCTTTTAAAACACCAGTTCTAATAGCTTTTTTAAGAGCTTCTACTGTAATTTCTCCTCCATCTAAATAAGTCATCATTAATTCTTCATCAAAATCTGCTGCTTTTTCAATTAAAATATTACGATATTCTTCAGCTTTATCTTTCATATCAGCAGGTATTTCAATTTCAGTATAATTTTCATCTTGTTGTCCATCAAAATGATACGCTTTCATAGTTACTAAATCTATAACGCCATTAAAATTATCTTCTGCGCCAATAGGAAGTTCTATTGCAGCACTATTAGCACCTAATCTATCTTCAATAGTTTTTAAACTAAAGTAAAAGTCAGCTCCCATCTTGTCCATTTTATTTGAGAAAATTATTCTTGGTACTTTGTATTCATTAGCTTGTCTCCATACAGTTTCACTTTGTGGTTCAACTCCTGCTTGTGAGTCAATTAATAATACTGCACCATCAAGTACTCTAAGACTTCTTTGAACTTCAATAGTAAAGTCAACATGTCCTGGAGTATCTATAATATTAAATCTATAACCTTTCCAAAATGCTGTAGTAGCAGCAGAAGTAATAGTTATACCACGTTCTTGTTCTTGTTCCATCCAATCCATTTGGCTTTCTCCATCATGAGTTTCACCAATTTTATGAATTTTACCAGTATGATATAAAACACGTTCTGTTGTTGTTGTTTTACCAGCATCGATATGGGCCATAATTCCAATATTACGTGTATGTTCTAACGATATTTTACGAGCCATATTCTATTTCCTTTCTTAATTACCATCTATAATGAGCAAATGCTTTATTTGCTTCTGCCATCTTATGAGTATCTTCTCTTTTCTTAACAGAAGCTCCTACTCCATTAGATGCATCAATTATTTCATTTGCTAAATTTTCAGACATTGAATGTCCATTTCTAAGTCTTGCATATTGTACCAACCAACGAAATGCAAGTGTTTGAGCACGTTCAGCTTTAACTTCAATTGGAACTTGATAGTTAGCTCCTCCAACTCTTCTTGATTTAACTTCTAAAGCTGGTTTTATGTTTTCCATTGCAGCATTAAATACTTCCATAGAATCTTTGCCAGTTTTTTCTTCAATCATCTTAAATGCATCATAAACTATTCTTTGAGCTGTTCCTTTTTTACCATCATTCATTATTTGATTGATTAATTTAGTAACAACTTTAGAATTATATATTGCATCAGGTAATACATCTCTCTTTACTGCACGTTTTTTACGCATGTTCTTCCTCCTTCCTTACATATATTAATTTAAAAGTTTTATTTTTTAGGTTTTTTTGCACCATATTTAGAACGACCTTGCATACGATTTTGAACTCCAGCAGTATCCATTGTACCACGAATAATGTGATATCTAACACCGATTAAGTCCTTAACACGTCCTCCTCTAATTAATACAACACTGTGTTCTTGTAAGTTATGTCCAATTCCTGGAATATAACAAGTAACTTCCATTCCATTGGATAAACGAACACGCGCATATTTACGAAGTGCAGAGTTTGGTTTTTTGGGAGTCATTGTTCCAACACGAGTACATACTCCTCTTTTTTGAGGTGAATCTAATTTAGTAGTTTTCTTTTGAACACTATTAATTCCTACTCCTAAAGCTGGTGATTTACTCTTTCTAACTTTTTTATCTCTACCTTTTCTAATAATTTGATTAATTGTAGGCATTTTAACCCTCCTTTCTTACACATACCCTGGTGTTTCATTTTTTACTCAAAAGATAAGTTCTGTGACAACACAAAACTTAAATTTCTGAACATTATTAATATAACACACTAGAAAGCTAGTGTCAAGTATTTTTAACTTATCAATATTAGTTTTTAATTAATGTTTACAATTTCTCCTACTTCAATATATTTATAATATTTTAATTTTATTCGAGAATTTTCTTCTATTACTTCTCCATAATAATTTACTAGTATTTCCTTTCCACCATAGTCACAATATACACTTCTTGCTTCAAAAGAATCTTCTTTATAATTATTACTACTAGTTACAGTGCATACTAATTCATTATAATTATTTGTTAAAACATTAGGAATATCTAAAATGCATTTCCAGTCAAAAATAAACATTCCAAAACAAAATATAAATATAAAGCCAAATAATATATCATATAATTTAATTAAATTTTTCTTTTCCCTTGTATCTTTTGTTTTTCTATAATATTTAGTTTTTTCAGTAGGGAAAAATGTTTCTTTTAATTTTATTACTCTATATAATCTATAAATTCCATATACAATAATTAATATTTCTGCCAAACAAACAATATAAGTAATAATTATTAACCATGTAGTATATCCATTAAATACTCCTTTACTAACAAAACTTAAATTTTTACTAAATTCTAATATTTTAGTAAAAAATATAGTATATAAAAATGAAATTAAGATCAAAATATTAAAATTATAAAAAAATATCTTTTTACAATTTGTTTTTAATGTCATCATAATGTCATTTATAATATCATTATCTAAATTTGACTTATCTAATATAATGAAATTATTTTTACCAGTTTTTAATAATATTAATTTTTTTGTACAAATAATTCTTTTTACTTTTTTTAGAAAATATTTTTTAGTAATGCCATTATTATCGGTTACTTGTATTTTGTTTTCATAAATTGTAATTTTATAATTTCCTAACTTATTACCTTTTTTTATTTCTAATCTACTATTTGAAAACACTGAGGCACTAATAAAAATCATATATAAAATAATATACAAAAATATACTACTACAATAATAGGAAATTATATATTTTTCATTTATAAAAAAACATAAACTTATTATCAAAACAACAGTTAAAATAATATTACATTTAAAAATGCGATCACATAAAATTCCTTTTATATATTCTTTATACAACTTTTTATTTAAAACATATTCAATAGATGCTACTTTATTTTCTACCATACGAACTCCTTATATATATACATTGTATCATAACAATATTAATAATACAAATGCATTATGGCAATCGCTTAAAAATTTAACTAGTAGCTATTGACAATTAGCAAATCCTTGGAATTACTTCAAAAATAAGT
>CALVXP010000004.1 GCA_944371525.1 uncultured Bacilli bacterium
GAACTAAGACGCGCACTTAGAGAAACTGGTTCTGATTATAAAGTATATAAAAATACTTTGATTAATAGAGCTCTTGATGGAAGCAATTATGATATTAAAGAATATCTAGAAGGTCCAAGTGCTATCTCATTTTCAACTGATGAACTTGCTCCAGTTAGAGTATTAAGTGATTTCGCTAAAAAGCATGAAGCTCTACAATTAAAAGTAGGTATTGTTGAAGGTAAAGTAGCAACTGAAGACAAATTAAAAGAATATGCATCTATCCCATCTAGAGAAGGATTACTTACTATGTTAGCAGGAGGATTAATGGCTACAGTAAGAGACCTATCTATATGCTTAGATTTATATGCTAAAGAAAAAGAAGAAAATTAATAATTAAATAAAGGAGGAAATAAAAATGGCTAAATTAACAAGAGAAGATTTTATTAGTGCTTTAAAAGAAATGTCAATTCTTGAAATCAAAGAATTAGTTGATGCAATGAAGGAGGAATTCGGTGTAGATCCATCTGCAGTAGCAGTAGCAGCAGCTCCAGCAGCAGCTGCCCCAGAAGGACCTTCTAAAGTTAATGTTGTATTAACAGCAGCAGGAGCTAATAAAATAGCAGTTATTAAAATTGTTAGAGATTTAACTGGTTTAGGATTAAAAGAAGCTAAAGACATTGCTGATAATGGTGGAAATGTTAAAGAAGGCGTTGACAAAGAAGAAGCTGAAAAAATTAAAGCACAATTTGAAGAGGCTGGAGCAACAGTTGAACTTAAATAATTTAAAAAGTGATACTTTAAAAGTATTGCTTTTTTTTGAGTAAAATATGTGTAAAATTTACTTTAAAATTTAAAAAAAAAATAAAAGTATGATACAATACCAGAAAAGGAGGGAATATTATTATATGGAATTAATGAAAAAATTTGCTGAAGTTCGTAAGACTGTTGAAGAAGAAGTAAAAAAGGTACCAGAAGGTACAAGGGTAAAATTTGATAAGGATCTACTTGAAAATTTATTGTTTGAAAAAATTGTTATAAATAAATCTCAAAATAAGGTAGCTAAAATTCCTGTATGGTCAGGTGAATTTTTAAGCAAAATAGATTTAAGCGATGTTGATTTTGATAATGTATCTTGGTCTTTTACTAGATGGATTAGGGAAGGTTATAATCCATTCGAGGATATAAGTGATGTTGATTTGTTTGACTTAAATGGTGAGATAGATTACGATGCTGAAATAATTTATAAAAATACTAATGCAAATATAGATTTATCAAAAAGTTTTGAATTTAAAGAACAAGGGGCTATTGATGTAGGTGGGGTAGATTTTGAGAACACGCAATTATCAATAGGAAATGCTAAGACAGTATATTTTAGTGAAACAAATTTAAAAGGAACAAATATAGATTTAAGAAGTGCAGTTGATATTGATGGGTTCATAACAGATTTTACAGGTGTAGATTTATCATTTTTGAAAGTTGATGGTGAGAGAGTTTTTCATGGTGATATTTTATGTTCTTGTAATTTGTGTGGTACTGGTATTAATATGATTATTGAAGATAAAGAAACAGCAAATAAAATTTATGAAGAAATTCAAAGATATAATGAATATGGGACAAATCCATTATATAAAGATCCACTTGGAAGAGAAAAAGAAAAATATTTTTTTAATAAATTAGAAGGTTGTTATTTTAATGGATTGGAAATAGCCCATTATAAAAATTATGAAAGTTTTTCTAAAAAAACTAGATAATCTCAAAAAAGATTAAAATAAAAGCAATATATGTAATTTATATTTGCTTTTTATTTTTTTTAGGAAATTTTGCATTAAACTACTTATAAAAATACAAAAATAGACACGCTGTTATTGTAAACTATAAATAAGGCAAAAAACTTAAAAATGTTTAACAAAATGCGTTGACATTTCAGTTCTTTGATGATAGTATTATATATTGGAAACACGTCTCTTTTTGTCGTGCTGGTAAAATAAATTTAGGTATTGGGGTGAAAGAATGGCTTATAAATTAAAGCAAAGTGGAGATTATAGAAAAAGAAGAAATTATTCTATGATCAAAAATTCATTAGAACTTGATAATTTGTTACAAATCCAAAAAGATTCTTATCAATGGTTCGTTACAGAAGGAATAAAAGAGGTATTTGAAGATTTGTTCCCTATTGAAAGTTTTTCTGGTAGTTTATCTTTAGAATTTGGTGAGTATGAATTTGATACACCAAGATATTCTATTAAAGAATGTAAGGATAGACAAATAACTTATGCTGCACCTTTAAAGGTACAAACAAGATTATTTAATAATGAAACAGGGGAAGTTAAGGAACAAGAAATATTCCTAGGTGATATGCCACTTATGACTGAAAGTGGAACATTCATTATAAATGGAGCAGAAAGAGTTATTGTATCTCAATTAGTTAGATCTCCTAATGCGTATTATTCTAAGGAAATTGATAAAAATGGTAAACCTGTATTTGCTAGTAAAATTATACCTACTAGAGGTACTTGGTTAGAATACGAAACAGATGCTAAAGATGTAATTTATGTAAGAATTGATAGAACAAGAAAAGTTCCTATTACAACATTACTTCGTGCATTTGGACTATCTTCTGACGAAGAGATTCTTGAAATGTTTGATAATAATGAATATTTAAAGAATACTATTGAAAAAGATTCAACTAAGAATACAGATGAAGCTTTAATTGAAATTTACGAAAAATTAAGACCTGGAGAACCTACTACTTTAGATAGTTCAAAGAACCAATTAATTACTAGATTCTTTGATAATTTTAGATATGATTTAGCTAAAGTAGGACGTTATAAATTTAACAAAAAATTAAATGTACTTGATAGATTGCTTAATAATGTACTTGCAGAAGATATTATAGTTGACGGAGAAGTTGTATGTTCCGCAGGGACTAAAGTAACTAAAGATATTTTAAAAGATATTGAAAAATATTTTAAAGAAGGTTATGGAACTTGTGAGGTAACTATCAATGAAGAATTAGATAGTCACAATGTTGTACAAGTAGTTAAGGTATATTCTAATGTAGACCCTAAAAAAGTTGTTACTATTATTGGTAATGATCAAAATATTGATGTTAAAATTTTAACTATTTCTGATGTTTATGCTACTGTTTCTTATTATTTGAATTTAATGGAAGGAATTGGACACGATGATGAAATTGACCATTTAGGAAACAGAAGAATTAGACAAGTAGGAGAACTTTTACAAAACCAATTTAAAGTTGGTATTAGTAGAATGGAAAGAGTAATTAGAGAAAGAATGACTACTCAAGAAATCGAAACAGTAACTCCTAAAACACTTATTAATATAAGACCAGTTACTGCAGTAATTAAAGAATTTTTTGGTAGTAGCCAATTATCTCAATTTATGGATCAAGTAAATCCAATTGCAGAGCTTACTCATAAAAGAAGACTTTCTGCTTTAGGACCTGGTGGATTATCAAGAGATAGAGCTGGTATGGAAGTTCGTGATGTTAATCCTTCTCACTATGGAAGAATTTGTCCAATTGAATCTCCAGAAGGACAAAACATTGGACTTATTACATCACTTGCTAGTTATGCTAAAGTTGATGAATATGGATTTATTCAAACTCCTTATCGTAAGGTAGAAAATAGAAAGTTAACAGATCAAGTAGATTATTTAACTGCTGATCAAGAAAATGAATATTATATATCACAAGCAACAGTAAATGTTAATGATGATATGGAAATTACCGATAAAGTAGTAGCAGGTCGTTATCGTGGTGAAAATGTAATGATACCAGTAGATGATGTTGATTATATTGATGTATCTCCTCAACAAGTTGTTTCTATTACAACAAGTTTAATTCCATTCTTAGAACACGATGATGCAACTCGTGCACTTATGGGTGCTAACATGCAACGTCAAGCATTGCCTTTACTTACAACAGAAGCTCCATATATTGGAACTGGTGTAGAATATATTGCTGCTAAAGATAGTGGTGCAGTAGTAGTAGCTAAAGCAGATGGTATTGTTGAATATGCTGATGGTAAAAAAATTGTAGTTAAGAATGCTAAGGGACAAGATGTTTATAATCTTACTACATTTGAAAGATTAAACCAAGGTGAAACTGCTAATCATAGACCTATTGTAAGAGCAGGAGATAAAGTTAGAAAAGGACAAGTTATTGCTGATGGACCAAGTACTGATATGGGAGAACTTGCTTTAGGTAAAAATGTAGTAGTAGCATTTATGACATTCAATGGTTATAATTTTGAAGATGCTGTTATTATGAACGAAAGACTTGTTAAAGATGATGTTTACACTTCACTTCATATTGAAGACTATGAAATTCAATGCCGTGATACTAAACTAGGACCTGAAGAAATTACTAGAGATATTCCTAATGTTGGAGAAGAAGCAAGAAAAAATCTTGATGAAAACGGTATTATTAAAATTGGTACAGAAGTTAAAGAAGGAGATATTTTAGTAGGTAAAGTAACTCCTAAAGGTATGGCTGATTTAACTAGTGAAGAAAAATTATTACATGCTATATTTGGAGAAAAAACAAGGGAAGTTAGAAATTCATCATTAGTAGTTCCACATGGTGGAGACGGAATAGTACATGATGTTAAAGTTTATACTAAAAAAGATAATGATGATTTACCTAGTGGAGTAAGTAAAGTAATAAGAGTATATATTATTCAAAAGAGAAAAATTCAAGTCGGAGATAAAATGAGTGGACGTCATGGTAATAAAGGTGTTATTTCGTTAATATTACCACAAGAAGATATGCCATTCTTACCTGACGGTACTCCAGTAGATATTATGTTAAATCCACAAGGTGTTCCTTCTCGTATGAATATTGGACAGATATTAGAATTACATATGGGAATGGCTGCTAAAAAATTAAATGTACATATAGCAACTCCAGTACTTGATGGTGCTAAGAAAGATGATGTGGCAGCAATGTTAGAAGAAGCTGGAATGGATCCAGATGGAAAAACTGTTCTATATGATGGACGTACAGGAGAACCATTTGATAATAGAATAAGTGTTGGTGTCATGTATATGATTAAACTTCACCACATGGTTGATGATAAGATTCATGCTAGAAGTACAGGACCTTACTCATTGGTAACACAACAACCACTTGGTGGTAAAGCACAATTTGGTGGACAGAGATTTGGAGAAATGGAAGTATGGGCTCTTGAAGCTTATGGTGCTTCTCATGTATTACAAGAAATTTTAACATATAAGTCAGACGATGTTCTTGGTCGTGTTAAAGTATATGAATCAATTGTAAAAGGAACTCCATTACCAAGTCCTGGTATACCAGAATCATTTAGAGTATTAATAAAGGAATTCCAAGCATTAGGATTAGATATTTCTGTTATTAATAAAGATGATGAAGAAGTAAGTTTTAAAGACTTAGAAAATGAAGAAAATGAAGAAGATACACCAATTGCTGAAGAAATTGAAATAAGTAATAAAGGTGTTTATAATGAAGAAGAATCTGACGAAGTAGAAGATGAATTTGATGAGTTTGATGAAGATTTAGAAGATATTGAAGACATTGGAGGTGAATTTTAATGTTAGAAGCTAATAATTTTAAAGCCTTAAAAATAGCTATTGCATCTCCAGAAAAAATTCGTTCTTGGTCTTATGGAGAAGTATTAAAGCCGGAGACTATAAATTATAGAACATTAAAACCAGAAAGAGATGGATTATTCTGTGAAAAAATATTTGGACCTACAAGAGATTATGAATGTTCTTGTGGTAAATACAAAAGATTAAGATATAAAAATATTGTTTGTGATAGATGTGGAGTTGAAGTTACAAGTTCTAAAGTAAGACGTGAAAGAATGGGACATATTGAACTTGCAACTCCAGTAAGTCACATTTGGTATGTAAAAGGTGTACCTTCATATATTGCAGTATGCTTAGATATGTCTCCTAGAGATGTAGAAGAAGTTATATATTTTGTATCTTATGTTGTAATAGATCCAGGAAATACACCTCTCGTATCTAAACAAACATTATCTGATAAAGAGTATCGTGTATACTATGAAAAATATGGAAACAGTTTTAAAGTAGGTATGGGTGCTCAAGCAATTAAAGAATTATTATCTATGGTTGATATCCAAAAAGAACTTGCGGAAGTTCAAAAGGAATTAGAGAATGCAACTGGTCAAAAGAGAACTAGACTTGTTAAGAGATTAGATGTATTAAATTCATTTGCAACTTCTGGAAATAAACCTGAATGGATGATTTTAGAAGCTTTACCAGTTATACCTCCAGAACTTAGACCAATGATTCAACTTGATGGTGGTAGATTTGCTACATCTGATTTAAATGATTTATATAGAAGAGTAATTAACCGTAATAATCGTTTAAAGAAATTAATGGAATTAGGTGCTCCTTCAATTATTATTCAAAATGAGAAACGTATGTTACAAGAAGCAGTTGATGCATTATTTGATAATGGAAGACGTGGAAGAAGTGTAACAGGTCCAGGAAATAGAGCATTAAAATCATTATCAAGTATGTTAAAAGGAAAACAAGGTCGTTTTAGACAAAACTTACTTGGTAAGCGTGTTGACTATTCAGGTCGTTCAGTTATCGTTGTAGGACCAGACTTAAAGATGTATCAATGTGGACTTCCTAAGGATATGGCACTTGAATTATTTAAACCACATGTAATTAATGGATTAGTAAAAAGAGAACTAGCTAATAACATTAAATCTGCGAAAAAAATGATTGAAAATCAAGATCCTAAAGTATGGGATGTTGTAGAAGATGTTATTAAAGAATATCCAGTTATGTTAAACCGTGCTCCAACTCTTCATAGACTTGGTATTCAAGCTTTTGAACCTAAATTAATTTCAGGTAAAGCTATAAGATTACATCCACTTGTTACTACTGCATTTAATGCTGACTTTGACGGAGACCAGATGGCTGTTCATGTACCATTATCAGAAGAAGCAAAAGCAGAAGCAAGAATACTTATGTTAGGAGCTAACAATATCCTAAGTCCTAAAAATGGAGATCCTATCGTTACCCCTTCACAAGATATGATTTTAGGTAACTATTACATTACGATGGAGAAAAATGGACTTGAAGGAGAAGGCAGAGTATTTAAAAATCCTAATGAAGCATTAATGGCTTATAATAGAAGAGAAATTACTTTACATACAAGAATTATTGTACCTGTAAATTCATTTAAACATAAAATATTCTTAGATAGTCAAAAAGATAAATATTTTGTAACAACAGTAGGTAAAATTATATTTAATGAAATACTACCTGATACTTTCCCTTATGTAAATGAACCTACTAGTGAGAATATTGAAGGTGCTACACCAAGTAAATACTTTATTGAATATGGAGAAAATTTACTTGAAAGATTAAGAGAAATACCTAGACCAGCACCATTTGCAAAAGGTACACTTGAAAAATTAATTGCTCAAATGTTTAAAAAATATAAAACTACAGAAACTTCTATATTCTTGGATAAATTAAAAGATTTAGGATTTAAATATTCTACATATGCAGGTATTACTATTGCAGCTTCTGATGTTGTAACTAGTAAGAATAAAGATGCAATTATTGAAAAGAGTAATGAAGAAGTTAAGAAAGTTAATAAACAATTTAGAAGAGGTCTTATTACTGATAAAGAAAGATTTGATTTAGTAATAGATATATGGACTAAAGCTAAAAAAGAAATTGAAAAAGAACTTGAAGTTTATGCAAAAACTATGGAAGATAACCCAATTTTCATAATGATGAACTCTAAAGCTCGTGGATCTATTTCTAACTTTGTTCAACTTGCTGGTATGCGTGGTATAATGTCTAAACCAAGTGGTGAACCAGTTGAAATTCCAATTATTTCATCATTTAGAGATGGACTTACAGTTTCTGAATTCTTCTTATCTACACACGGTGCTCGTAAAGGTAGTGCTGATACAGCGTTAAAAACTGCCGATTCTGGTTATATGACTAGACGTTTAGTAGATGTTGCACAAGATGTTATTGTTAGAGAAGAAGATTGTGGAACAACTCAAGGTGTATTAGTAAGAGCTTTTGTTGATGATAAAGATGGTGTTATTGAACCGCTTTATGATAGAATTTTAGGAAGATATACTAATAAAAAGGTTATTAATCCACAAACTAAAGAAGTTATTATTGATAAAAATGAATATATTACTGAAAATATAGCTGATAAAATTGTAAAAGCAGGTATTGAAGAAGTTGAAATTAGAACTGCATTAACTTGTCGTACAGAACATGGTGTATGTCAAAAATGTTATGGTCGTAATTTAGCAACAGGTAATATTGTTGAAATTGGTGAAGCTGTTGGTACAATGGGAGCTCAATCAATTGGTGAGCCAGGAACTCAGCTTACAATGCGTACATTCCATACTGGTGGTGTTGCCGGAGCCGATATTACGCAAGGTCTTCCTCGTGTTGAAGAATTATTTGAAGCAAGAACACCAAAAGGAAAAGCAACTATATCTGAAATTGATGGAGTTATTCAAAAAATTGAAGACGCTTCAGGAAAATGGAAAGTATATGTTAAGAATGATAACGAAATTAGAGAACATATTACATCTTATGGTGCAAAACTTCGTGTTGAAAAAGGAGATACAGTATCTGCCGGTGATAGATTAACTGAAGGTAATGTAAGTCCTAAAGAATTACTTGCAGTAACTGATCCTAATACTGTACAACAATATATATTAAAAGAAGTACAAAAAGTATATCGTTCTCAAGGTGTTGATATTAACGATAAGCATGTAGAATTAATTGCTAGAAGAATGATTTCACAAATAAGAATATTAGATGCCGGTGATACATACTTTATTCCAAGTACAACTGTAAGTTTAACAGAATTTACTAACGGTAATAGAGATGTTATTATTCAAGGTAAGAAACCTGCTATTGGTCAACCAATATTATTAGGTATTACTAAGGCATCATTACAAACAGATTCATTCTTATCTTCTGCATCATTCCAAGAAACTACAAGAATTTTAACAGAAGCTTCTGTTAAAGGAAAAGTAGATAAATTACATGGATTAAAAGAAAATGTAATTATGGGTAAATTAATTCCAGCAGGAACTGGTGCAAAAGAATATATGGATATTGGTTATTCATTAGAAAAACAATTCTTTGATGATGAACCATCTGAAGTATTAGAAGAAGAATTTATTGATTAGTGTAAAAAGATAAATGAGAAAATTTTCTTGTTTGTCTTTTTTTTGATATAATGTAGTTAAGGAAGTGATTTTTGTGAATCAAAAAATAAAAGAAAAAATAATAAAAGTTTTAATTTCAATTAATGGAGCACTTTTACTATATATTTGTTTGGTACCTATAATAGCAATAATTAATAATGATATATTAAATGCTTTTTTTAGTAAATACATTAATTTAGTTTTGATATTATTTGGTGTATTTGGAGTGTTAATGATAATTTTAATATTTATTTTTAATGTTGATTTAACTAGTAAAAAATCTAAACCTATAAAAAAAGAGTTAATTTTTAATTCATATACGGAATTTAAAAAAAGTATAGTAGATTATTTGTTTTTTGAAGGATTTCAAGTTATGAATACTAATATTAAGGAATTTAAAGAATCAGAGCTTTATTTTAGGAAAAGTAAAGAATTTTTGAAAAGTAAACTAGATATTGTCTTATTTATAAAATTAAATAGTTTAGAAAAAAATAATGTATATGATAAAATATTAACATTTTTAGAAGAAAAGTATCCAGAACAACCTGCTAATTTAGTAACATTTACTACAATTTTATGTGTAGATAAAGTAACAGACTCTTTTAATAATTATATAACAACAAGTACAAAACAAGCTTTTAGTTTAATTAAATTATACATAGGTGTTTCTTTAGAAGATAATAACTTATATATTGTTACTCAAAAAGATGGACCTAGTATAGACAAATATAGGAAACTAAAAAAATGGTTTGAAAATGTATTAGATAATTGTAAAGATAGATAAATTTGATTTATCTTTTTTTGACATCTAATAAAATATAATGTATTATAGTAAAAGGTGATTGTTATGGCTAATATGTTAAGAGGTAAATTTAGAGATAAAATAAGAAATTTTTTTGTAAACCGTAATAAAGAGAAAAATATTCAGTGTTATGATAAAAATAAAGAGACGAAAAAGCAAAAAAATAATGTTGATTTAAATTATAATATTGGGAATAAAAAAACAAAAATAAATACTCAACATAATTTTTTTGAGAATAAAGAAACTGTTAACGCTAAAGGTATTAGTAATTTAAAAGATGTATCTAATGTACAATTAATTGATAGAAAATCATCAAATGAAGCTGTTGGTATAAATTCAGTATCTAATAATAATATTAATACTACTAATACTAATATTTATAACATAGAAATTTTAGAAAATAAAATATTAAGTAAAGTAGAAAATATTATAAATGATTATAAAAGTAAATTAGAAATAATTAGTACAGATATTTATGTGTTGAATAATTATATTGAAGATAATAAGACAAAAGAAAAATGCCAAGAAGAAAAGGAACAAATAGAAAATCTTATTGAAAAAGTTAATAAGATAAAAGAACAATATAAAATTTTAAAAAGTAAAAATATAGAATTGGATTATCTTGAAATTAATGATTCTTTATTAATAGATGATATTTATGAATATAAAAAATTAATAAATAGTATTGATGATATATCAAAATATCAAGATAAATATAAAAAATTAGAAGTTTTTATTGAAACAGGTAGTTTGCTAGATACAATAGAGACTAGTATTAAAAAAATAGAAAAATCTAATGAAGAAAAACTGGATAAAGCAAATATAGATGAAAAAGAATTTAACAAAATAAAAGATGAATTATTTAGATATGATAGTGAATTTATCAAATTTAGTAATTTTATTGAAAATCAAAATAATATAATTGATGATATGAAAAACAAAGTAGGAAAAATAGATAGTTATGAAGAAACAATAACTAAGTTTATTGGATATGATCGTTTGCTATTAAATAATTTAAAATATATGTCATTACTTTTGTTGTCTCCTTTAAAAGGATTGTTTCCAGTAATTGCTACATCTACTTTAGCCACAAAAAGTACAATTGATTTATTGAAGAAACAGGCTCATATTGAAGAAAGTAAAAAAATAGTTTATACAGCAGAAGATTATGAAACTAAATTAAATACAAATATTAATAATGTAAGTGAAATGGAAGTTATAATTTCTTTATCAATTAGTGATGTAAAAAAAATTAAAGAAAAATTAAAACAAAATAAAAGTTTAAGTTCTACTCTTGAATATAAAAGTGTAATGAAAAAAATTGACAATATAGAAATTATTTTGGCTAATAATAAAAATAAATTGAAGCAAATTCAAAAAAAACTAAACACGCAAAAAAAAATAAATAATGATAAATTAGTTAAAGTGAAAAAATTAAATGAAAGTTAATGTAATTTATTGAAGAACAGTAGTTTTTGTGTTATACTCATAATAATAGGAGGCATATGGATATGGATAAGTTCAATGTAATTAATGAGAAGTATGAATTTAAAGAAGGGGAAGTACTGCTGGTTTTTAAATTAGATGATAAAGACAAGGAATATGTTCTATATGCTATTGATAATAGTAATGATAATAATTGTAGTTTAATTATTGCATACCTTGAAAAAGATGAAAAGGGATATGATGTATTAAAAGATATTGATAATTTAGAGGAAAGAAAAAAAGTAATTGGAGTTATTAAAGATATAATAAAGGGAGATGACAAAAATGAGTGATTTTAAAATAACTGATGAAAATAATATTGAAAGAGATGCTACTTTGATAACTGTAATTGAAGTAGAAGGTAAAGAATATGTAATATATTCAATAGATAGAGATGCGGAAAATGTAAATATATTTGTATCTGCCTTAAAAAAGGATTCTAATGGTAATGATATTATTGTAGATATAGAAAATGAAGAAGAAAAAAATAGATTAAATGAAATTGTTAGAAATATTATAAAGTTACCATTGTAAGGGGGATATTATGGGACAAGAAATTATTATAAAAAATGATATTGGTATTAATTTAACTATGATAATGTCAAAAGTTACTCTCCGAGGAAATGAATTGTTTTCTGTTGAGAAAAGTATTAGTAACAGGTTAAAAAATTTTTTTCAATTAAAAAAAATATATTTGAAGATGCTTAAAGATAAAATAGTTATTGAAAATATAATTTTAGATGGAAAAATTAAAATTAAAGATGCAAGTAATAGAATATCTAATAATATAAATAATAGATTTACTATTTCTAAAAGTTATGTTGCCACTACTAAAAATGTTATAATTGATAAATGTAAAAAGTTTTATTCTAATATAAAAGAAGTGGTTGCTGAAAATAAGTTAATATTAGATATTAGTCGTGAGACAAATTTACAACGTGAATTATACAAAAAACACCAGCAATATAGTAGTGGCGTTAGAGTTTTTAATAAAAAATTAAATTTAAATCCTAATTTTTGTCAAAAAGTAGATGAGGCTTCATCAGTTGTAATGGTTATTAATAAACCAGTTAAACAAACTATAAAGAATAATTTATTGACATTATCTTCAAATTTTGGTTCAAGCTTAGAAAATAAGGGAAATTCGAATGAAGAAATTAGAAAAATGGACGCGGTTAAAACAAAAAAATTAGTTAAATCAAGTTCATTAGGTTATATGTCAATAGTTGCTGTAACAGTGTTATCGTTAGTTAGTGTTTTGATTTTATCATATACAATAGTTAATATAATGATGAAGTAAATTGATTATAAAATTATTTTATATTTATTGTTGTAAAAAAAGAGCATAATTAATATGTTCTTTTTGAATATATGCAGCCACAATAATTTTGACGATATAAATTATATTTTTTTGATAGTTCAATGGATTTTTTATAACCATCTTTCTTTTTGTGATCAGAATATAACCAGTTAACATTATATTTTTTTTCTAATTTTTCGCCTATTGTATTTATTAATTTAGAATTTTTATAAGGACTAATTGTTAGAGTGGTTGAAAAAAAATCATAATTATTTTTTTTTGCAATTTTAGCTGTTTTTTCCAGTCTTAGAGTAAAACATTTATAACATCTGCTTCCCCCCTCTTTTTCGTTTTCTAATCCTTTTATTTCTTTTTCATAAATGTCATTGTCGTAATCACAATCCATAATTTCTAATTTGTTAACTTTATTAATTTCTTTTATTAATTTTATTTGTTCATTTTTTCTTTTTAAATATTCTTTTTCTGGATATATATTAGGATTATAATACAATATTGTTATATTAAAATAATTGGTTAGACAAGTTATTACTTGGCTACTACATGGAGCACAGCAACTATGCAATAATAATGTTGGTACTTTTTTGTAGTTTTTAATAGAATGTATTTGTTCTTCAAATAGTAAATAATAATTTTTATTCATAATAAACACCGGTAATTAGTATATCATAGAAAAACTTTTTTATCAAATATTGTTGTTTTTGGTAATTTTGTGATATTATAAATGATAAGTATTAGTAGTATAAACTTAAAAAGTATAACCATTTTAATTTATATTATTTACTTTTTATATTTTAATTGATAAAATGTATAGTGGAGATGATATAATTGAATAAAAAAGAAGTTTCTTTAAAAAATTATATATATTTATTTTTAATTATATTAGTAACAATAGGTATTACTTATTATTTATATTTGTGGTTTACAGAATATGAGGAAGAGGTAAAAAACATTTCCGTCTTGAGTAAATATTTACAGGTTATTAATTATAATGAAGTTGATAATTATATTATTGAAAACGATAAAGTTTATTTGTATGTAACTGATACAAAAGTTAGCTTGAATGAGTTTGAATATGAATTAAAAAAATTTATAATTGACAATAATTTGGGAAAGGATATTTTATATTTAGATATATCTAATTGTTGTGATAATGATAAATATCAAATATATAATAATGAATTTGATAGCATACCTATGTTTTTAATATTTAATGATGGAAAAATAATAAGCAGTTATGATATTAAAAATAGCGGGTATGATATAAATAAAATAGATAATTATTTAAAAAGTGTAGGAGTAATAAAATGATAAATATAGTTTTATATGAACCAGAAATTCCAGGAAATACAGGTAATATCATGAGAACATGTGCTGGAACAGGAGCCATGTTACATTTAATAGAACCATTAGGTTTTAAACTAGATGAAAAAAGTATAAAAAGAAGTGGAGTTAATTATATTGATAAAGTAAAATACAAAGTTTATAAAAATTGGGATGATTTTCTAAAATATAATAATGGAGAATTTTATTTCCTTACAAGATATGGTAAGAAACCTCATACTTTGTTTGATTATACAGATACTGGTAAAGATATATATTTGTGTTTTGGTAAAGAAAGTACAGGAATTCCTAAAAAAATATTAAGAGAACATTTGGATAGATGTCTTAGAATACCTACAAATGCTAATGTAAGAAGTTTAAATTTATCAAATTGTGTGGCAATAGTTTTATTTGAGGTATTAAGACAGCAAGATTATCCTAACTTACTTAGAACAGAGCCTTTTAAAGGTGAAAATTGGTTGGAAGTAGAAGATGATTAATGAAAAAAGTAACGATTAATTTATAAAACCGTTACTTTTTAATTTTTCAATTATTTTACTTTTTGTAACATCACCATTAATTCTGTTAGATGTAGTTTCTTCTTCACCATTTTTTACAAATATAGTAGTTGGAGTACTACCGTCAAAGCTAATTAAATTAGAAAATTCTTCTTCATCATATTTGTCAACATCTATATAGTATATAGTTATACTATTTTCTTTTGCTACTTCATTAAGTTTGGGTTTATAGTCATTGCAATGTGAACATGTAGTTCTACTTATACATAAAACAAAGGAATCTTTATTGTTTATTTTTGTTACTAATTGATCATATGTAATTTCTGTTAACTCAGTTTTGTTTATATTTGATATAATTAACCAAAATATAATTAATAAAAATAAAATAATTGCACCTATAAATAGTAAATTTTTATTATTTTTCATTTTTACACCTCTAATATATAATAACATTTTTTTTCTAATTTGTAAAAAAAACTTTTCTTTTACTAAAAAAAATGTTATCATTATATTAGTTATAATAGATTGGAGGCATATATAATGAAATTAAAAAAAGTATTATTATTATTATTAATATGTTTTTTTGCAAATATTTCTTTTGTGTGTGCCGATTGTAGTGATGAAGAATTGAGTAAGTTAAAAGAAATTGCCAATAATGTAAATATAGTTTATGAATATCAGGGTGAAGCAGCTGGTGCATTTGGTTATGAAGATGGTACTTTTGATGTTATTATTACTAATATTGTTGATGATATTTACATAAGAGATGAATTTTATAATTATGTTTTTAATACTAGCAATGCGGATTCTGATGGGAAAATAGTTTTAAAAAGTTATGTTTCTGGTAATCATGTTTTTAAAATATACGCTCAAAATTGTGATAAGTTATTAAGAGTTATAGAATTAAATATACCAAGATACAATCCTTATTCTGAGGATCCTTTATGTGATGGTATAAGTGGAGATGATTTGGATGTATGCAATAAATGGTATAAATATGATTTAGAGTATGACGATTTTAAAAAAGCAGTTGAGGAATATAAAAAAGATAGTAATAAAAATGAAATTGCAGATGAAGAAAATGTATTTAATAATATATTTGATTTCTTTTCAAAGAATATATTATACATTTTGATTTCTGTTGTAATAATTGGTAGTATAGTTGTCATTGTTATTGTAAAAAGAAAGAGAAGTGTATTAAACTAATGAAAAAATATTTTTTGATATTAATTGGGTTAATTATATTTTCTTTAAATGTTTCGCAAGTTGATGCTGCAACTGGTGAATTAGTTTATGACATTGACAATATGATTGTTAGTGATACTTCTATAACATTTGAGGGATGGGCAATTTTTACTAATAATCATAATAATTATAATGGAAGTTCTACAACCATTAATATATATGCTTTGAAAGATGGTGATACTAATAAAGATAATTGGTTAAAAGGTGATATAGTTTACAATGGTAAGTATAATAGAGCTATATATGAAGCCAATTGTATAAGATATTCTGGTGATAATGCAGATTGTGTAGAATCTTACAATAATGCTACATGTAGTGGAGGAAATAGTAGTTGTCGATATGATAACACTGGATTTAAAGTATCTTTCCCATTAAATAAATTATATGAAATGTTTTCAGATAAAAATGATATATCTTTTAAAATTGAGATCATTAATACTACTGGTGGTGTTAAAACAGCTGATTTAGGTGTTTATTCGACGAATTCTAATGTAGATAATAATGGTACTTATTATGGGAATAATTTTAATGTCACTGTTCGTAATTTATCAGAATTTGGTAAAATAATCTTTGCAAATGCAAGGGTGTTAAGTAATATTTCTGGTGCATATGCTCATGGTTCAGGTTTTAAATGGGCCCAAGAGGGATTATATCGAATTTTTGATAGACAAACTAGTATAAGTTCAAAAGCTTCTGGTTTAAATATGTACGGTATGTATTATGGACTTAATAGTGGACAGTGTTTTGACGGAAGTACAATTGATGGAATGGCACAATTTTGGGATCAATGTCCTGGTTGGGCGTATGCAACTTGGGTACAGGTAAATAGTAAATTAATAATTAATTTTGAAAAAAAACCTGAAGTGAACGAATGTAATGATAATAAAAATCTTAATTTAAGTTGTGAAAATGGTAGTTTTAATAGTAGTTGCGATATAACTGTTGATGCTGGAACTGTCTATGCTTCTGGTGATCCTGGATGCTCTAGTGGAAGTGCCAAAGTAACTGCAACAATCAAATTAAAACAAAGTGGAGATTTGACATTTAATTTAGATAGGGGGCCTATTTATTCTGGAGGTGGCTTTACCTTTGATATAGTTTATAATAATTCTGCAAGTTGGAATTATTCATCTGGAGGCTATCAAGGGTGCCCTTCAATTACAGTTGGTTATAAAGGAACTTGTAGTAGAAGAGTAACAAAGGTTAATCCAGATGGTACTTTTAAATTTGTAACAGAATATTATAGTTGTTGCAAAAGTAAAACTGTTAAATCTCCTGATTGTCAAAATGATGCTGATTATGAGAATTTAATAAATGAAGCAGTTGCTAAATTATATCAAGGTCTTGATAAGAGTGATGCAACAGTTACTTTGCCTGATAGCAACGATGTGTCTGGTGGATATAATAATAATACAGGTACATGGTCTTGTACTAGTGCTAAAGTGGGCACTAGTTGGAAACCTAATACCGTCTTAAAATCCGAGTGTACTTTTACACTATATAATGCATTTATCGAAAAAGATACTTCTATTGTCTCTTATAATATAGCAGGTGGTAATAATTATTTGAGTAAAGGACCTATGTACTTTATACCATTAAAATATCCGACTGGTAATTTTTATGTAAATGCTGATATTAGTAATATGAGTTCTTTAACTGATATGCATTGGTCTGCTAATTACAAATGTGATGTTGAATGCCAACAAAAATTTTATGATTTAGATGATGGTGGATATTTATATTATTTTAGACCTATATCATTGAGACAACCATTCCCTAATAGAAATCCTGGTAATAATTGGATTAATTGGATACAAGATGGAGATAATGCAGAAAGATTTGCAGATACATATACAAGTAATAATAATATTGAATATTATGTTAATCTTTCTAATTCTGATATATCCAACATAAAAAAATATAATGCTGATACTAATTACAAAGGAGGATATTTAAATAATAGTATTGATAATAATGGGAATAGCAATTTTATAAGAAATTATAATTATTTTACATTAGGTAATGTACATCATTCTGGTTTAGGCGTTTTTGATGAAAATGAGGATGATATTAGATGAAATGGTCTTTTGCACAAGTAGGATTAGTAACGGCTGGTTTAGTTGGAATTGTAATAATATTATTATTTCAACAAATAACTGTAAATAATGAACAAGATTATTATTTATTAAGAGAGGTAACCGAGGCTGCAATGCTGGATTCAATTGATTTGGCATATTATAGAGATACAGGTGAAGTTAAAATGATCCAAGAGAAGTTTGTTGAAAATTTTGTTAGAAGATTTGCCGAATCAGTTAATTATACTTCGACGGGATATTCTATAAGATTTTATGATATTATGGAATATCCTCCTAAGGTTAGTATAATAATAGAAACAGGAGTTGGTACTTATACCATATATGGAGATGCCGAAAATTATGATATAGCAAATCAATTAGATGCAATATTAGAAAGTAAAGAATAATAAGAAGGAGGAAATTATGAATAATTTAAATGCGTCATTAAAAAAATTTTTTGGTAACAAAAATACAATTACAATATTGGGGGTTATCTTATGTATATTTATATTATACATTGGTTATAATTATAGAATTAATAAGGTTGTAACTTTGGTAAGGGTACCTTATGCTAATCAAAATATTCAACCTAAAACATTAATAACAACAGAGATGGTTTCATATATGGAGGTACCCAAGGCGTTTTTAGTTGGTAGCTATTATAGTGATGCAAATAGTATAGTTGGTAAATATTCTAATTATAATACTATGATTGCACAAGGTAGTTTATTTTACCAATCTCTATTAGTAGATGAAAAATATCTTCCTGATAATTCTCTTCAAAATGTGCCAGAAGGATACACTGTTGTAAATTATCCTGTTAATATTTCAACAACATATGCTAATTCAATGATGCCAGGAGAATATATCAATATATACTATAAAAGTGTAAATGATGAAGGAAAAATAATGTTTGGTAAATTTATTAGTAATATAGAAATATTAGCAGTAAAAGATAGTTCTGGACAACATGTTTTTGAATCAACAGACGAGGCAAGAGTACCTGCTTATATGTTGTTTGCTGTTCCAGAATCAACACATTTGTTACTAAGAAAAGCATTATATTTAACTGATTATGATGTAGAATTATTATTGGTTCCAAATACACAAACATTGACAGAAGAAGATGCAGTAATTGTTAATAGTACAGATATTGAAAACTTCATACTTGATAAGACACAAATGGTTGATGTAACTGATTTACCTAGCATTGAAGAATCAGTAAATAATTCATTAAACCAAGATGATTCAAGTAATAATAATCAAACCGAATAGAGGTGATTTTAATGGAACAAGAATTTAGTCAAGTTGATTTTGGACCATTAAGACAATTTTTAGATGCAGATGATGTAACAGATATATCCTATAGTAATGGTGGACAAGTTTGGTTAAAAACTTTGTCTAAGGGAGTTTATAGAGTTGAAAATACAGGTATTGATAATGCTCTTATGGAAAAAATAGCTTTTCAATGCGCAAATTCTATGGGTAAATCATTTAATATGGCTAATCCATTTCTTGATGCGGAAAGTGCTGAACTGCGTATGAATTTTGTTCATGACTCAATTGCTAAAAATGGAATAGCTGTGTTAATACGTAAAACTCCTGCTAAAATTAGGTTGGTTAAAGAAAAAATAATTCAGGAAGACTATATTAGATTAGATATTCATGATTTTCTATTGAAATGTGTTGAAGGTCATTGTAATATTTTAGTAAGTGGTGAAACTGGTTCTGGTAAAACTGAATTTGTAAAATATTTAGCTGCACATACTAAGGAAAATGAAAAGATTATAACTATTGAAGATACTTTGGAGTTACATTTGGATAAAATTTTTCCTCATAGAGATATTGTAGCAATGAAGACTAATAATATTGCTTCATATTCAGATGTTTTGGTTACTTGTATGAGACAGAACCCAAGATGGATTTTATTATCAGAGGTAAGAAGTGCTGAGGCGGTAATGGCTGTTAGAAATTCCATATCTTCTGGTCATAATATTTTATCTACAATTCATGCTGATAAGGCAGAATCTATTCCTAGTCGTCTATATAGCTTATTGGAATCTAATTTGGATTTAGAACAATTTTTAAGAAGCATACATAGATATGTACAATTAGGGGTACATATAAAAGGATATTATAGTTCTAAATATCAAAGATTTCATCGTGAAGTTGCAGAGGTTACAGAATTTTATGTTACATCTGATACTAATGAAGCAAAATCTCATATTATATACAAAAAAACACCAGATGGTAATGTTGTTATTAATAATCCTACTAGTTATTTAATTGGATATTTGGAGAGCCAAGGTGTTATTATGCCTAAGGATATTTTAATAAAACAAGAATTTCATGAACCAATGAATAATAATAATAATTATGGTGTTAATGGCAATCTGAATGTTAACAACACCACATTTGCAAATTATACAAATGTTAATTCTACAAATGTAGGAACTATGTAAGGCGGTGATAAATTGGAATTTTTAATTGTAGGTTTAATTTTAATATTTATTGTTTTATATCGTTCTAGCAATGGTGTTGGTGTATATAATTTTATATCAAAAGAAGCAGAAGGTTTGTACAATAAATATGCACCATACTCTTTTAAAAGTATGCGTGAAAAAATTAAGGAACTTGGATTAGAATATACACCTAGACAATATCTTACTCAAATATTGTTATTTTCTGGAATTGCAGGTGTAGTTAGTTATATGTATTTTTATGATTTAATAGTAGTAATTATATATATTGTATTAGCAATTTCTGTTATTCCTTATATAACTTATTTAAGATGTAAAAGACAATATAGTGAATACATATTTGAACAAGTACAAGTTTATTGTACTAATACAATACTTGAATTTGCTACTACTAATGCTTTTGTAAAATCTTTGGAGGGTGTAGTTAGTTCTGGTGTTTTGGAAGAACCGATATTATCTGATGTTAAAACAATGATAGCGTTATCTTATGAAAAAGGTGATGTATATGATTCAATTAAATATTTTGATTCAAAATATCCATATTATATGGTAAAAAATATGCATCAATTATTTTTACAAGTAACTAAGGAAGGTGCCAAAAACACTGGTGAAACATTTGATAACATGTTAAATGATATAGATATGTTAGTTGAAGGTGTATATAGAGATAGAATGGATAGAAGTAATTTCCATAAACAATTTCTTACATATGGAATTGCATTATATGGTTTAATAATGTTAATACAATTACTAATTGGAGTATCAACTTATATAAGTATGTTGGATCAATTTTTTGTAAAAATAATTATTCATGCAATAGTTATTATAAATAGTCTCTTCCTATTAAGTGGTGAAAAATATTATAATGAGAATGTAGGTGCTGAGTAATGGAAATATTATTAGTTGGAGTAATTATTATATTTATACTTATTTATAATAACATAATAAGTACTAAAACATTCCTTGGAGATAATCAAAAGTATTTTGATTTGTTAAAGGAAAAAGACTATGAATTTTTACTTAGAGCAAAATATGGTGATAGAGTAATTGATCCAGAAGCTGTGTATATGAAAAGGGTTAGAAATGGATTGTTAGTTTCCGTTGTATTAATATTTATATTTATTACAAATTTAAGTTTTATTAATGTTATAATAGCATTAGTAATAGGTTTTATAGTTTTTAAATCTGATTATACTAATTTAAAAAGTTTTTATAAAAAACATTTAAATGAAATAGATTCTTTGTTACCGTATTATTTAAAAAGTTTGGAAGTATTAATTCAGCATTATACGGTACCAGTAGCACTTGCTAGATCAATTGATGATGCGCCTGAAGTTTTTAAACCTGGTTTAAGAGAACTTGTTGCTAAAATTGAAGCAGGTGATTCTAGTATACAGCCTTATATGGATTTTGCAGAACAATATCCAGTTAGGGATTCAATGAGAATGATGAGATTATTATATAGGTTAGGTCTTGGTGAACAAGAAAAGAAGCATGAACAGTTAAATGCTTTTGCTAAAACTGTTTCTTCTCTTCAAAATAAATCAAGAGAACAAAAATACAAGGCCCGTTTGGAAAAAATGGAAGGAAAAACGATGGCTATGTTAGTTTGTACTGGTGGAGGTACAATGGTATTACTTTTGATTTCAATTTTTATGCTTATGGGTTCTAGTACAGGAAACTAAGTATATAAATTTGAAATATATATAAAGAATAATTTAGAGGGAGATTGAAAGGAGGTAGTTTTAATGAAGGAAGCAACAGGAGAATTAAATATGACTGTTATAACAATTGTTGCAATTGCTGTAATAGGTGGTATACTTGCGCTTATGTGGGATCCAATTACAAATTGGATTCAAAACTCTTTTGGTGTAGGAGCAGATACTACATGTCCTGATGGTCAAGTTTGGGTTGATGGACAAGGTTGTCAATAAAATAGAGGTGAGTAAAAGATGAGAGATGCATTTGGTGGAGCTTTTATGATAAAACTAATGCTAATATTTTTAGTAATATATGTTTGTTTTATTGCAGTTGCATTAAATTATGCTAAAGCATTTAAAGCCAAAAATGGTATAATTGATTTGATAGAAAGATATGAAGGATATGAAAATTGTGCAGATTTAGTTGATTCATATTTGAATAATATAAAATATTATGTTCGTAGTCAAAGTGGAGTTACTGCTGGTTATTCACAAAATAATGGTGATATAACTTGTTATGATTTAGGATATTGCATAGAATCTTATGATGATGCAAGCGGTTCTAATTATATAGTTACAACATTTTTAGAAGTTAATTTTTTTGGATTTGATTCTTTAGCAGGCTTATCTTTTACTGTACCTATCAAAGGTGAAGTAAGAATTCCAATTCGTAATTTATAAAGTAGGTGATTTAAATGAGAGATGCATTTGGTGGAGCGTTTTTTATAAAGTTAATGTTAATATTTTTTGCCATATATATATCTTTTATAGCAATTGCTCTTAGTTATGCAAAGGCTTTTAGAGTAAAAAACACCATTATAAATTATATTGAAGAAAATGAAAAATACAATAATGATATAGCAACTATGATTGATAGCTATGTTGCTAATATGAATTATTATGTATCTAGTGTAGGACCAAATGGAAGTAATGTTAATTATAAAAGTTGTAACAGTAGGGGATACTGTGTTGAGGAAATGTATTCTGATGAATTAAGAGGGGAATATTATAAGGTAACAACTTTTATAGAAGTAAGTTTTCCTTTTTTTGGTATTAATGTTTTAGTACCTATTACGGGAGAAACTAGGGTAGTTTCTAGTTAGGAGGATAATATGAATGTAATAGTTTCTAATAAATTTAGAGATATGTTAAATAGTTTAGATTATGACATAAGTAAAAATATTACTGGTGAATTTAGTGTGGATGAAATTATAAGTACCTTTGCAAATTTTTATTTTAATAGAATGTTTTTGGATATTACTGCTATAAAAGATTATAAAGATTTGTATAATATTCAAAAACTATCTATTAACTTAGATATGAGTAAGGTTATTTTAATTTTGGATGATAATGAGTTTTGTTCTTCCCCACAATTTTTGTCTCAATTAATAAGTATGGGTATTTATAATTTTACAAAAGATAAAAATGGAATTATATATTTATATGATCATCCCAATGTATATAGAGATGTAGCCCATTTACATAATATTAATAATCAATTAAATGTTAATAATGTTGTAAATCAAAATATTGGTTCAAATAATAGCATTAATAATAATGATAATGTTCAAAAATCAATTATTATTGGTGTAAAAAATTTAACTTCTCATGCTGGTGCTACTAGTTTAGTATATATGTTAAAACAAGTATTATCAAAATATTATTCTGTTAAAGCTATTGAAGTAAATAAAAGAGATTTTATGTATTATAGGGATGAAAATATGGTTTCTTTATCTTCATCAGAATTAAATGATTTTGTTTTTAAAAACAATATGTCCAATCTTTTAATTATAGATTTAAATGATTGTGATGGAGGTATTTGTACAGATGTACTATATTTAGTAGAACCATCTATAATAAAATTGAATAAGTTAATTATGATTGATAAAAATGCTTTAAAAAAGAGAGGAGATAAAAAAATAATTTTAAATAAGAGTTTTTTATCTCAGAATGATGTTAAAGATTTTGAAAATGAGTCAGAAATCAACATTTTTTATAATATACCACCACTAAATGATCGTAATATTAATGAAGATATATTATTAAATTTAGTTAATAAACTTGGTTTATTGAGAAAAGTGTAATATTATAATAAAATATTATAAAGAATAATGTTTATATTGACAAAATTTGTTCTTTATTATATTATATAATCAAGTAAGGAGGAAGTTTTATGATGTTATTAAACATAGATTGTAGTAGTATAATGCCAATTGTTAGATTGGTAAGGGATGGTTTGTTACCATTATTTCAGATAGGAATTCCAATTATTTTGATTGTGTTAGGAACTATTGATTTGGGTAAGGCTGTTATTGCTAGTAAAGAAGACGAAATAAAAAATGCACAAAAGATGCTTATAAAAAGAGCAATGTATGCTGTGGCTGTTTTCTTTGTAGTTACTATTGTGTCACTTGTGTTTAGTTTACTTGCGACTACTCAAGATCCTGAAATACAAGGAGAAGGCGAAACAAGTTGGACAGATTGTTGGAATGCTCCTTAGGAGTCATAGTAAAATATAAAAATAAATTGTGTATTATACTTAATTGAATATTTAGTGTAATAATCATGATTAATGATAATATAATTATATTTGTAAGTTAAAATTTTGATTATGAATTCGTTTCTTATGTGGAGACGAATTTTTTTTATTTAATATACTTCTATTTTTTTGTCAAAAAATATATTTAAATTTTTAAATGATTATTGTAAATTTCTTGCAGTATTATTGACTAATGTGGTATAATATGTATGATTGATATCTTTGTGAGGTGTTTTATGCTTAAATTATTAAAAAATGTTATATTTGTTACTTTTTTATCTTTATTTTTTATAAATAATGTAAATGCAGAAAGTTTAAATTATTGTAGTACAAATAATTATAATACATTTGGATATTTATACTGTGGAAATTTATTAGATCCTAATGATTCATCATTTAAAGAGAATTATTATGTAGTTCATTATCAGATTGATGGAAATTCTAATAATTATTATGGCATTTACCATGACGATGATAATAGTAATAATAGGTATGGATATTTATATTGGGAAGATTTTTCTCCTGGAATGTGTCCTAGTAGTTGTACCATAAATGAAATTAATGATAGTAGTTATGTTGGTTCACTTTCATCATTTAAATGTGAAGGGGTTAGCGTTCCGATTGAAAAAGAACAGTTAAAATCAAGTTATGTTTTTTTTAAAAATGATTCTGGCGATGTTTTTAGTTTATCGTATTTGCCTAGTGGAACATATCAAATATATAAAAATGGATCTTTTTTTAAAAGTTCAGTGTTAAATACTTATTTTTTAAATTTATTTACTAATTCTTTTCATGTTAAAGAGTATTGGAAGTTAGGTGAATTTGAAAAAATTTATTATTATGATCTCCAGACTCATACCATAATTGACTATTTATTAAACATTATTGGAAGGGAACCAACTGAGTTTTATTCTCCATTTAATGATATTAAATACTCACCAAATAGTAGTCCAGATTCTGAATATGATGTTATTTTTAACAGTGATAGCAAATTAAATGTTTTATATGAAAGTGTTGATGAATGGGCAGATAGTTTAAATGATATGAACGGATCAATTTCTGCTATATCAAATTTTGAAAATAAGTATTCCAATTTACTAAATCAATGTACTATTGTTAATGAAGCTGTAAAAAAGAATGAAAAGTATAGTATTACTTATGATATGGATTTATTGGTTAGCGACTTTAAAAATTCAATTTCTGACATGGACAATATATTGAGTAAATATGGTATAAGCGACGATGAAGACTTTGTGTTAAGTGCATATAATTATTCTATGACTAAATTATTAGGAAATGGTTATAAAATTGGTATAGGTCCTGATCGTTTAATTAAGTGTGATATTCAAAATTATTTATATGAGAAAGGAATTGGTAATGTTCCTGGAACTATTAAGGGATATCTTAGTGATATTGCTACTTGTAGTGTAAATATAAAAAATAATTTAACAAGCATTGGTGAACAAGATAAAAATGATGAATTTCAAGAAATTAAGGATAGTTTAAAAGATATTTTAGAGAGATATGAAGTTTCAGTTATAATTGATTGCGAAGGCTTGCTTGGTGAAGAATTAAGAGAAAAATTGAATTTTTATATGACAATTGTTAGAATTTTGATTCCAATTGTTGTTATAGCATTAGGGGCCGTAGATTTTGCTTCCGCTGTTTTAGCATCTGATGAAGATAAAATGAAAAAAGCTCAAGCTAGATTTATAAAAAGATTAATAATAGGAGTTGCAATTTTCTTTGTTCCAACTATAATTAATATAATTTTAGATATATTTAATTCTGTTTGGACTAATATAAATAATGATACTTGTGGCTTTTGAGTAAGGAGGTTTAACTATGTATTTTTTGCTTAATATTACACAAGTTATATTTGACGCAATGCGTTCTTTGTGTTTATTTTTAGATATAGTTATATATGACTTGATAGTATTAATGTATGGAATTTTTGAAAAATTAGCAGTTGCAGAATTTTTAAGCAACGAGGCTATTCAGGACATCTATAGAAAAGTTGGATTGATTTTAGGATTATATATGGTATTTAGGTTAACTTTTTCATTAATAAAGATGTTAATTGACCCTGATTTAGTGGCTGATAAGGAAAAGGGAGTTTATAATATTATAAAAAGAATAATTATTTCTGTCTTTTTGATGGCTGTTACCCCGTTTATTTTTAATGAAGCTTTTGAGATACAAAGGATTGTGGTCACTAGTAATATAATTGGAAAAGTAATAATGGGAGTTAACGATAATAATACTTCTGATTTTGGTTCTTTGCTTGCCGAAAATGTGTTTTTTAATTTTTTTAAAGATGAAATTGATCCTCAATATGAACCAGATCCAGGATTAATGAATCTAAAAGATAAGGTAAAAGTTGAGGGATTTGGTGTTACATTAGACGCTGTTAACAATACTGAAACTATTGGTGGGTATACTATAGAGTTTGATCATATTGTATCTGTATTAGTTGGTGCTTTTTTGCTCTGGGTAATAGTAATATATTGCTTTGCTGTTGGAAGACGCGTAATTCAATTAGCTTTTTTGCAGCTAATTGCTCCTATACCTATTTTATCATATGTATCAGATAAAAAAGAAACAGCATTTAGTAATTGGGTTAAGCAGTGTATGGCTACTTATATTGATTTGTTTATTAGGTTAGCTATTATTTATTTTGTTATGTATGTTGTTTCCATATTAGCACAAAATTTATCATCATCTACTTTACCTATATTAAGTGAGACAACTGGAGTTGAAACATCAGATCCATTGTTTACAACAATAGTAATAATACTAATTTGTGGACTATTATTATTTGCTAAAAGTGCTCCTGATATGATAAGTGAATTATTCCCTGGTCTTAAAACAAAAGCATCAATTGGTTATGGATTTGGTTTTGAATCAGAAGGTGCTAAAGGATTAGGCGCTTTATTAGGAACAACAGTAGGTAGTGTTTTAGGTTTTACAACTGGTCGTGGCTTAGGAAGAATAACTGGTGCTCTGTCTGGAGCTGCCAAAGGAATTGGTACTATTAACGAAAAAGGAAATGCTATCAGGAATTCGTTTAATGCTGTAAAGAAGCAGGTTGAGGCTAATGAGGCGAGAAATGCCCGAATTAGGGGAACTTCGACATTAGGAAGAGTTGCAGAATTTGGTCATAGATTAGGTGTACCTTTATCTTATTTGGATAGGCAAGAAGCTGCAATCTATGATTTAGATAAAAAAATAGATCGTGAAAAATTTTCTGCTAATTTGTTTGGGCTTGTTGGAAAACGGAAAAGTGCAATGAAAAGTATTGCTGAAGATGAATTGTTACATAGTGATTTAAGTGGTACTGCTCTCGAGAAAACACAGGAAAAGTTATTGAAGCTTAAAGCAGCGATGGAGACCGCGGAAAAGTCTGGAGATGCTGGTGCATATGCGAGCGCAGTAGTTGCTTATAATAAGAATTTAAAGGAAGCAAAAGAAGAGTTTATCGATAAAGCTATGCAAAATAGTGGCTTGAGTGGTAAATTTACTGCTGAATATAATGGATTAAAAGCGGATATCGATGCATATGCTGGTGAATTTGCATCCATTGGCGTAAGTGCATCTTCAATTGTAAATAATAAATCGTTGAATTCAGCTGAGGAAGCTGCTACTGCTGAGTCACAGAGACACACCTTTAATCAAAATGAATATGAAGCTGAAAAAACTCGTATTACTAGTAGTGAAAAATATAAAAGAGCTAAGGCTAATAGAGCAGCAGTTGGTGGTAAATCCAAAAATTAATTTATAAAAAAGAATATGAAGACGGACTTTTATAGGAGTGTGAGAAAATGATTAATAATAGTTATTTAGTTCCTGCTAATGCAAAAAAAGGTACATTAATTTTAAATGTTTTTAGACTTTTTGATATAGTTATGTTTTCTAGTGGAATTTTATTGACATTGTTGCTTATTACGATTGTATCTTCCAATAATGTAATTTTGATGTTGTTATGTTGTTTACCTGCTGCTATTACTGGTTTTTTGGTAATACCAATTCCAAATTATCATAATGTATTAGTTGCTATTCAAAGTATATTTAATTACTATTTTAATAGAAAGTGTTATGTTTGGAAAGGTTGGTGTTTTTATGAAAGATTCGTTAACGAACAGCAAAGCAACAAAGGTTAATTCGAAATATAGTGAAGATTGGATTCCTGTTAATAACATAAGCAATGGTACAATAATTTTAAATAATAAATATAAAGTGACTGGTGTTAAAGTTAAACCTAGAAATATTTTTATATTGGATTTTGCTTCACAAGAGAATATTATAATTGGGTTGAAGAATTTTTATAATATGATAGATTTTGAATTTTGGTTAATTGCGGCAGATAGACCTGTTGATATTACTAATTATATTGCGAAATTGCAATTATTGTATAATAGTACCACAAGTCCTGTTGTAAGGAAAATGATTAATCAAGATATGCGCAAAGCCAATTCATTTGTTGATAATAAAGTTACTGATACAGAGTATTATATACTTTTTAAAGAAAATAATAATGATTTAATTCAAAAAAAGATTAGAACATTAATTACTGGGCTTTCAAATTGTGGATTAGAAGCTACTCAAACATCAAATGATGATTTGCGTGTTATATTAGATAATTTTTTGAATAGTGGAATGCACACTAGTTTTGGGACGGTGATAACTGATGAATTTTAAATCTCAAATAGCTCCTAAGGGCTTACATTTTTATCCTTCTGATTTTATAATAAGTGATAAATATGCTACTATACTTACAGTAATTTCTTATCCAAGATTAATTGCTCCGGGTTATTTAGCTAATATAACAAATTTGGCTGGAGTAAAATTAGTAATTAAACATATTCCGTTACCTTTTTCAGTTTTAGCCAAAATGCTTAATAAAGAAATTTCTGATTTAAAAGAAAGATATCAATATGAAAGAGATAGAACGATACAAGAAAAAATTAGGCAGGACATAGATTCTTTAGAGTATTTTATTCAACAATTTACTGCGTCTCAATCTAAAACTTTTGATTTTCAAATGCATATTATGATTACAGCTGATACAAGAGAGCAATTGGAAATGAAAAAAATGAATTTAAAAAATTACTTAGATGCAATGGAATTACGCGCAGTTCCATTAAGATTTGAACAGGAAAGAGTACTAAAATCTATTTTACCAATATTTGATAAACAACCAATTGAAATGAGAATTGGAACTCCTATGCCTTCACCTACTATGGCGGCTATGTATCCGTTTATTTTTGATAGCATAAAAGATGATGGTTTAGCAACATTGTTAGGGGTAGATTTTTCAGGTGGTGTTATTTTGTTTAATCAATTTTTATATCAAATAAAAAAAGAGAATAATAGAAATAATGCTAATATGATTATTTTAGGTACATCTGGTTCTGGGAAATCAACAGCGGCTAAGCTAATTCTTAGAAGTCATATTAGAAACGGTTATCAAATTGTTGCTGTTGATCCAGAAGGTGAAATTAGTGAGATGACTCAAAATTATGGTGGACAAGTAGTTG
The DNA here is from genome assembly GCA_944371525.1 of uncultured Bacilli bacterium. GTDB lineage: Bacteria > Bacillota_I > Bacilli_A > RF39 > UBA660 > CALVVX01. Next base: position 30,238 of record CALVXP010000004.1, read on the forward strand.
ATCTTGGTAAGGGTGGAGAATTTGGTATTATTAATCCATTAGAAATTATAATAGATGCAGATGAAGAAGAAATAAAATCTGGTTTGGGTTATACTGTTTTAACTAAGACTTTACAATCATTGAAAGCTTTTATGAAATACTACTCTCCTGATATAGAGGAAGATGTTTTAACTTTATTTAACGAAGTTGTTCAAGACACTTATGCAAGATTTGGAATAGGGTTTAATACAGATTTTAGTAATTTAAAGTCTGAAAATTTTCCTATTTTTAGTGATGTATATTCTACTGTTGTAAATAGATTGAGAGAAATGACTGATAAAACTCACGAAAGAGATGTTATGGAAAGATTAGAATTAAAGCTAAGACCATTAGTAAGAGAATTAAAATATTATTTTAATGGCCATACTTCGTTGCCTAGTAATACAGATTTTGTAGTATTTAATATTAAAGAATTAATGAATTCTGATGTTAATATCAGAAATGCATTATTATTTAATTCTTTGAAATATGCTTGGGGATTATGTTTAAATCCGGAAGTTAATACTGTTTTATTTGTTGATGAAGCTCATGTTTTATTAGGTGAGAAAAATGTTTTGGGTGCTGAATTTTTAGCACAAATTCAAAGAAGGGCTAGAAAATATAATACTGGTACAATTATAATAACTCAACAACCATCTGACTTTGTAGGTCAAGATATTATTATTCATGGTAAAGCTATTTTTGATAATGCTTCTTATTATTTGGTAATGGGATTGAAGAAACAAGCAGTTGATGATTTAAGTAATTTAATTGATTTGAACGATAACGAAAAAGAAAGTATTAAAAGGTATAGTCAAGGAGACGGTTTGTTTGTTTGTGGTAATAGAAGGATGCAAATTAATGTTATTGTGAGTGAAGAGGAATTAGAATCATTTGGCAGTGGTGGTGGATTATAGTTTTTGGTGGTGATTGAAAATGAACGAAGGTAATAAAAATAATACTTCTGTATTAGGTGTACAGTTGTTAAAAAAAAAATTTAATAAGTTTATTTTTATTGGTACTTTTTCTATTTCAATATTTTTAATAATATTTATAATTTTACTTGTAGCATTGGCCGCTGTTGGTCCTTTAGCAAGTTTATTGGATTTTACTATTACAGCAGATCCTGTAAAGAAATTTTCTTACGGTTGTACTAATTGTGTTTCTATTACCACTAGTAGTGTTTTTTATGATAATAGTTTTTCAAAATCGGATTTTGTAAATGCAGTAAATAGTTACGAAGTTGTAAATGATGTTGGTGGTTCTGGAAAAACGACTGTGTGGGGGTATGAAACTTTTTTTAAAGGAAATGCTGAAAATTTTTTTGATATTGCAACTTCATATAATATAGATCCTAGATTTGTTTTTTCGATAGGTATATTAGAAAGTTATTATGGTACTTCAAATATTGCTGTTGATAAAGGTAATTTTTTTGGTTATATGGCATATGATGATTCGCCGTATGATTCGGCTCAAACTTTTTCTAGAATGGCGGAGGGAATAGATGCGGTTTCTTCTTTGATTAATAGATATTCAACTGAGGGCACTTGGTACTATAATACTATTGTTTCTAGGGGATATGATCCTACTACAATAGATGGTGTTGGGTCGATATATGCTACTGATCCTGGTTGGGCTACTAAAGTTAAAAGTATAATGAAAAATATTTTTGGATATGTAGAGGAAAGTGTTTCTAGTGGTAATGGTACTGTTACCTTGTCATCTGGTGATGGATATAAAAGTTTATATACTAGTAGTTTTGGAAAAAAATATAAAGAATATAAACAAAATTCATCAGATGCTAGTTATAGAAATCTTATGTATGGTGACAATACAATAGCTGTTCAGGGATGTAGTATAACTGCTATAGCGATTGTATTAAGTGGTTATGGATATGATGTTACACCAGCAACTTGGTCAGGAAATAATTATATTAGTGTTTCTGGTGTATTAAATTCTTATGTAGGTGCTAGTTTGCATTATGCTTCTTCAAATTCTTATGATTCAAAACAATATATTCAAGATAATTTGAAAAATGGTAATCCTGTTATTATTCATGTTTTGGCGAGAAGTTCATTTACTAATAATGAACATTGGATGGCTTTATTAGATATAAGTTCTGATGGCAGTCAAGTATATTTGTCTAATCCAAATGCCTCTGGTCAAAATGGATGGGTTAATATAGATGATGCTTTATATGACTTAAATAGTTATGTTGTAGTATCAGGAGGTAAAAATGTTTAAAGAGAATAAGGGTATAATCATTATATTATGTATAATATTTATTGTTATAACAGTTGCTGTGTTTTTTGTTAATGACTATTATAAAAATATTGACGAAAAACAATCTGAAAATCCAATTTTACAGAATGATACTACAATTAAAATTGTAGAGGATAAAGATTTGTTATTAACATGTAAACAAATTATAGATGATTATCTTATTAATATGAGTAATAAGCTATATAATCAAGTGTATTTGCTTTATACTGATAATTATATTAATTATAATAATTTAACTGTTGAAGATATTGAAAAAATAAATTTATCATTTAATGGTAATTATAATTATCACATAATATCTATGCATTATTCTGAAGGTAATAGTGTAACTACTGTTTATAGTTATGGTACATTATATGGTGATAATCAACCAATTAATTCATATTTTAAAATTTTATTAGATTATAGTAATAATAGTTATGCATTAGAACCAATTGATGAAAAACAATTTAATGAATATATTTCATATAAAGGTAAAGTTAATGAAGAACATGTTAGTGCTAATGATTATAATAAATTTCAAAAGAGTACTGTTAATGAACCTTCTATGTGTGCTTTTTATTTTTCTGATTATAAATATAATATTACATATGATTTAGAAACAGCTTATAATAATTTTAGTTCTTGGTTTATAGAAGAACAATTTAAGGATTTTTCAATTTTAAAAAATTATATTGAAAAGAATTATAATGATATAAATTTATCATATTTAAAAGAATATCAAGTATATTATACTGATAATCGTACTAATTATGTTTGTGTTGCTAGTAATAATTTAGTGTATGAATTTTATGTATATGATTTGTTTAAGTATAAAATGTCTTTTAGTAGTAGGCAATAGTAAAAAGGGAGAGATGTTATGGAAACAATTACAATTACTTTTGATAATGGTGATAAAAAGGAATATGTTAAAGGAATTAAATTTATAGATATTGTTAATGATTTAAAAGATAATTTTAAATATGATATATTGTGTGGTAAATTTAGAAATCAAATTGTAAATTATAATGATAGTATAATTAGAAGTGGTTTATTAAATTTATATGATATGAATACAAAAGAAGGAAATAAAATATATGAAAGAGGTTTAGTTATTTTATTTGAAAAAAGTGTAAGAGAACATTTAGGAAAAGATACAAGAGTTAAAATAAGTTATTCAATTGATAAAGGTATTTTTTGTCAAATTTATAAAAAAATAACAGAAGATGATGTAAAACGAATAAAAAAAATAATGAAAGATAAAGTAGATAAAGCAATTCCTTTTGTTAGGATCGAAACTTCTAGAACAGAAGCAATTGAATATTTTAAAAATATTAAGAGGTATGATAAAGTAAAGAGTTTATTATATGATACTACAAATTTTGTTTCGTTATGTAAGTTTGATGGAAGTTATAACTATATATTAGGAAAAGTTCCATATGATAGCAGTGTTTTAAAATATTTTGATTTGACTTTATTAGATAATGGCATCGTCCTTAGATTTCCTTCTATTTATGATAATGGTAAAATTGTTAAATATACGCATCATGAAAATTATTATAATTCTTTAAAAGAATATTCCAATTGGGCTAATTTATTAAATATAAGTAATATAGGAGAATTAAATGAAGCAATTATAAATGATAATGCTGGTGAAATTATTAAATTATCTGAAATGATTCAAGACTATAAACTACTAAGTATTGCAGAAAAAATTACTTTAAATAAAAACGATATTAAATTAATTTTAATATCAGGTCCTTCATCTTCTGGTAAAACTACAACTTCTAAAAAATTGGCATTATATTTAAAAACTTTAGGTATGAATCCTCATCAGTTATCTTTAGATGATTACTTTTTAAATAGAGAAGACACTCCATTAGATGAAGAAGGAAAACCTGACTTTGAAAGTTTAAGAGCAATCGATATTAAATTATTTAATAGTCAAATGGAAAAATTATTAAAAGGGAATAAAGTTATCACACCAACTTATGATTTTGTAAAAGGTAAAAAAAATTTTAATAAACCTATTCAAATGGATAATAATGATGTTCTAATTATTGAGGGATTGCATGCTTTAAATAATAATTTATTGGAAAATATAAATAAAAAAAATAAATATAAAATATATATTAGTCCTCTTGCTTTTATGGGATTAGACGATGACAATAGAATAAGTATGACTGATATTAGATTACTAAGGAGAATTATTAGAGATAATAGAACAAGAGGTTATTCTCCAGAACATACACTTTCAACTTGGGAAGCAGTTAGGAAAGGGGAAGAAAAATATGTATTTCCTTTTCAAGATGAAGCTGATACAATATTTAATTCTATATTAGCATATGAATTAGGTGTTTTGAAAACTTATGTTGAACCGTTATTATTTTCAATAAAAGAAGATAGTGCAGAGTATTTAACTGCTCTTAGATTAATTGAATTGTTAAAATTTGTTTTACCTATTCCTAGCGATACTGTTCCAGATGTATCAATATTAAGAGAATTTATTGGTAATAGTTATTTTGAAAAGTAAATTTTTGTTTACTTTTCTTTTTGTAAAGTATATATTATTTTATTGTATTAAAATATATTTTTTGTTAAAATTATACTTAGGAGAGTGATATTATGCCAATAAAAGTAGCAATTAATGGATTTGGTAGAATAGGTAGATTAGTTTTTAGAATAATGGAAGAAGATAAGAATTTTGATGTAGTGGCTATTAATGATTTAACTGATTCAGAGCAGCTAGCATATTTACTTAAATATGATTCTAATCATAGAGTGTATAATAAAGACATTATTTATGATGAAGAGGGTATTATAGTAAATGAACATAAAGTTATGGTGTTTTCAGAATTAGATCCAAGCAATTTACCATGGGATAAAATAGGAATTGATGTTGTTTTTGAATGTACTGGTAAATTTACTGATGTAGATAAGGCTATGTCACATATTAAAGCAGGAGCAAAGAAAGTAATTATATCAGCACCGGCAAAAGGAAATGTAAAAACAATTGTTTACAATGTAAATGATGATGTACTTGATGGAACAGAAAAAATAATTTCTGCTGCTTCTTGTACAACTAATTGTTTAGCGCCTGTGTTGAAAATTATCGATGATAACTTTGGCATTGTAAAAGGTTTTATGACAACAATACATGCTTATACAAATGATCAAGTTACATTAGATGTTGCTCATAAAAAGGGGATTCAAACTAGAAGAGGAAGGGCATGTGCACTTAATATTGTTCCAACATCAACAGGAGCTGCTACTGCTATTGGTAAGGTAATTCCTAAGTTGGATGGAAAATTAAGTGGTAATGCTATGCGAGTTCCTGTTTCTGATGGTTCATTAATTGATTTAGTATTAGAACTAAATAGAGAAGTTACAAAAGAAGAAATAAATAATGTATTTAAAAATAATCAAAATGAAACAATTATATATACAGAAGATCCAATAGTATCATCAGATGTAATTTCATCAAAAGTTGGTGCAACTGTTGATGGGCAATTAACAGAAGTTTTAGAAGTTGAAGGAAAACAATTAGTTAAAATTGTAGCTTGGTATGATAATGAAATGGGTTATTCTTATCAAATGGTAAGGACAGCAAAAAAACTAATTAGTTTGTAAAGATAGAAAAAAACTATCTTTTTTTTCTTAATAAATTGCTATTATTTAAAAAATGTGGTATGCTAATATTAGTATATTAGGTAGACACAGGAGATGGTGAAATGGAATTTAAAAAATTAATTTTTATTTTAGTTATTACTATTTCTATTATCGTTATTAGTTTAATGGGTGTGTCTTATGCATGGTATAGTTTGTCTAATAGTTCTACAAGTTTTAATACAACAACTGCAAATACTGATTTGACGATTTTGTATGCACAAAGCGAATATGTAAATGTCGTGACAGGAGTACCAATAACAGAGGAAGATGCTTCTTCAAAAGCTGGAATAAGTAGGTTTACTGTTACTCCTGGAAATAATTTAAATGGGTATACCGTATATATGTCAATTGAATTATCACAAATTACTATTGATGATGAATTAAAAACAGAAGATTTTAAAATTCAATTGTTAGAAAATGGTGTTTCAATTTATAATGGAACAGGGAAAGATATTACAGGTACTACTTTGTCGATGAAGCAATTAGCAAAGGTAAATATAGGGACTACATATAATTATGAACTTAGAATTTGGCTAAATGAAACAGGAGTGTCACAAAATGAATTGATGGGTAAAAATTTTTCTGGAAAAATTAAAATATCAAGTTCAATAAAAAAATAACAAAGGGTGATGTGTTATATGCAAAAAATTATTAATAATGTGATTATTGTTTTAATTGTTATAACAATATGTTTAGTAACTTTTAGCATTACATATGCATGGTTTGTAACATCACAATCTACTAATAATATTAATGCGGTGTCATCTGGTAAGTTGGAGATAATTTATGATAAAGGACAGGATGTAAATGGAACATTGCGTCCATCATCTTCAAAAGAAACTGGATTAATGGCATCTGTTAAAATAAAACAAAGTGAAAATAGTGTAGATGCTCTTGGAACTGTGACTTTAAATGTAGTCAATATTGATTCTGCTTTGTCTATTAAAGGGTTGAAATGGGAGTTATATAAAGATTCTGATAATGTCGCTGTTGCAAATGGAACTTTTGAAGGAGTTACATCTAATAGTGAAATAAATTTAATTGAAGATGTTTTATTGACTACTTCAGAAACTACTTTTACATTATACATATGGTTAAATGGTAGTGAAGTTGATAATTCAGTTATGAATAAATCATTTAGTGCTTATATTTCGGCTACTGCAAGAAGTAAACCAGTTGATTTAAATTAAAAAGTAAACAATATGTAAATGTGTTTACTTTTTATGTTTTATTATTGTATAATTATAATGGTGAGAGTATGAAAAGAAATAACTCATTAGTATGTAGTGTAACAAAATTTGATGATATAAAAAAAATAAATAGAAATACTCAATACATTAATTTATTTTTAGATAAAGCAAATGGTGAATTATTTGCTTATTTTATAGAAAATGGAAAAAAGTATTCATATGCTGAATCATTTAGTGAATTGAATGGTTATATATATGTTGATTATGACACCTTTATTAAAGGTGAAATGAAAGTAAAGTCTATTATAGAAGGTATTCCATCTAATTTAAGTCAGTTAGAGAAGTTACGATATATTTATATTGAGTTAGGTAAGACAATGAGTTATGATATAAATGTAATTTTGGAAAAAAACGATAATTTTATTTTTAATAATTTAGGTAATATTAATAATTTATGGGGATCTTTATCAACAGGTAAGATTACTAATATATCAATTGTAAAAATATTTAAATATTTATGTGTTTTATTAAATATTGATTGTGAAATTGTCTCTACTAGTGATTATGGATATTTGTGTAATAAAGTAGTTATTAATGATCAAGTAATGTTATTAGATCTAATGAAGGATATTCCTTATATTCAATGTGGATTTCCTACTATGTATTTTCATAATTATAATGATGATATAGAATTAGATAAAAAAATTGGTTATGTTCATAATATATATAATAATGAAATAATTGAAAGCGAAATAAAAAAATATATAAAAAACGGTAATTGTAATTTAGAAAAAATATTATTTATAATTCAGCAAGTATTAAATGTTGATAATATTCGACCAATAGAATTGGGGATTATATTAGATAGTATTTTTAGTAAATATTTTCCTAACCATGAAATAACTATTAACAACTTATACATAAATGATATATATGGAAATAAAGAGCATTTTCTTTTAATAACTGGTGATAATAAGCATTTTAGTTATAATTATCGAAAAAAAAGTTTCGTAGAAATTTCTAAGCAAGAACTTACGCATAATTTGAATTCTAAAAAAATTGGTATATATTTAGAAGAAGAAATTCCTGATTTAGAAATATATAATACTAAAAGTATAATTTAATATTGTTAAGTACTAGTTGTTGTGTTAAAATAAAAACACTGAGAAGGTGAAATATGGCTAATGTATTAGAAATAAAAAATATATCTTTTAAGTATAATAATAATTACATATTCAATAAATTTAATTTAAACATAAAAAAAAATGATTTTGTTTATATTATTGGTACAAATAATTCGGGTAAAACTACTTTGATTAATATATTAAATGGTTATCCATTTGATGGAGAAATACATGTAAATAATTTAGAATATAACAGTGTAACAAGACAAAAAATCAGTCAATTTATGAATATAATAGACAAAAATGATGCAAATAATTGTAAATTAATTAACATAATAGACAAAATTAAAGAAATATCTAGTGACAAGTATGAAACGATTATAAAGGATTATGAATCGTTAAATATAGGTAAAGATGATTATAGAAAATTAAATTATTTAGATAAAATAAAGGTTATCTTATTTATAAATTTTATAAATAGTTATAGTTTTTTAATAATAGATGAAGTAATAGATATGTTGGATAATAAAGATAAAGATATTATTTATCGTCTGTTAAAAAAATATCAAAGAATATATAAAAAGACAATATTGGTTATTAGCAACAATGCTGATGGAATTATATATGCAAAGAGAATATTAATTTTAAATAAAGGAGTAATTTGCTTTGATGGATCTGTAAAAGATGTAGATAAAAATGATAATATATTTAATGAATTGTCAATAAAATTACCATTTGTTGTAGATTTGTCAATAAAGTTAAAATTATATAATTTAATAGATGAAATTTATATTGATGAAAAAAGGATGATAAAAGACATATGGAAAAAATAGTATTGAATGGTATATTAGTAGACAAATATACCAGTTTTCGTAAAGTTTTATTGAATATTGATATAAATAATGTGGAAATTATTAAATTTTGTAAAAGTCAATTTATTATTCCTTCTGTTCAGTTATTTTTTAAAATTAATTGTAAGAGAAGCGTAAATCAAAAAAATATATATCAAGTATTGTCTATGTTGGATTTAAAAGAAATCAAACTAAAAGATGACCCATTGATGTTAAGTGATAGTGACAAATATAAATTATTAATAGCATTATCATTAATTAATAATCCAAGTAGTTTTGTAATAGTGTATCCTGAGTTATATTTAGATGATTGTAATATAGATTTAATATTTAAAATTTTTAAAAAACTATCTAAGGAATATGGAAAAAAGATTTATATAATAACAAATGATATAGATTTATTGTATAGAGAGTGCGATAATATATATATATATGCTAAAAATAATATAATATTTAAAGGAAATAGAAAAAAAATATATGAAGAACGAGAAACTATATTAAGTAATAATTTTTCATTACCTAAAATATTAAATTTTATTTCTTTGGTTGAAGAAAAAAAGAAAATAAAATTGGAACCAACATTTGATATCAAAGAATTAATGAAGGATATATATAGAAATGTATAATAATGGAAATATGGTTGTTTGTGTTGATAAATAATATTATAATTGGTAAAATTAAATATATTAATGCAGAAAAGAGGTAGTATAATGCGTTATTTAATAACATTTTCATATGATGGTAGTTTGTTTTCTGGTTATCAGAAGCAACCTAAGATGCGTACAATTCAGGGTGAATTAGAAAGAGTTTTAAAGGAAATAAACGATAATAAAAAAGTAGATGTGCATTCTTCGGGTCGAACTGATGCAGGAGTACATGCTTTAAATCAAAAGGCCCATTTTGATTTAGATATAGAAATAACTACAGATAATTTATGGAAAGGCATGAATTCATTATTGCCAGAAGATATTTATATAAAGAAAGTTGAACATGTAAAAGATGATTTTCATGCTAGATTTAATGCTATTGGTAAAGAATATATTTACTTGATTAATATGGGTGAATATGATCCGATAGAAAGAAAATATATATATCAATATAATAGAAAGTTAGATGTAGTAGAAATGGAAAGGGCTATGAAGTATTTAGAAGGAACGCATAATTTTAAGTCATTTACAAAAACTGATGAAGAAAAAGATGATTATGTAAGAACTTTATCACAAACCAATTTAATAAGGGATACTAAGGATGTTAATAAAATTACTTTGGTATTTGTAGGTACTGGTTTTCTCAGATATATGGTTAGAAATATTGTAGGTACACTTATTGAAATAGGTGAAGGAAAAAGAAAAAGCGAAGAAATTATAACGATATTAAATGACAAAAATAGAACTAGTGCGGGGAAAACAGCTAGTCCAGAAGGTTTATATTTGAAAAATGTATTTTATTAGAATACATTTTTTTAATGAAGTTCTTTGCAAATACCAGGATCTGGTTTATAGAAACAGTGATTTTTATATTTTCCCGCAAAATCTTGCTCCCACCATGTACTAGTGCAAGATGTTCCAGCTGTAGGAGCATAAAACCACAGTGCATTAGTAGCAGGGTGATAATATTCTCCTCTTAGTACTCTATCTGCTAATTGTAATTCTTTGTCCGTTGGATTTCCATAAAATAATGAACTTGATGTTCCAGAAAAACCACCTGGGGATTGATATATCATTTGACTTACAGTAGTTATATCTTTAAAAGTTAAACAATCTGCTAAAACTCTATTGACGCCAACATTACCTACCATAAGCATTCCAAGGTCTCCTTCGCCAACTGCTTCAGCACGCATAAGTCTTGCTAATAATTCTTTCTCTTTTTGAGTATATTTAACAACCATATGTATCACCATTATATTATATGAAAAAAATAGCAAAAATAGTTGAAAAAAATAAAAAAATATGGTAAATTATACATATACCTATTTATTTAGGGGTGTGGTGTAATGGTAACATTCGGGTCTCCAAAACCCTAGCTGGGAGTTCGATTCTCTCCACCCCTGCCAGATAGATATTTGACTTTAATCTAATAATAGGTTAAAGTTTTATTTTTTAGGGGGGATTTTAATGGATAAATTGTTTTTTATGAAGAAAGAATTAGAGGAATTATGGGGTAGTATTTCTTATTATGAAAGGGTTCATAACATTCATTCTTCTAAATTAGTTGCATATTATAATTTGTTAAAAAACTTTATTGAATATGGAAAAAAATATTTTGATGATTCAAGTTTAACATATGAACAAATAGATGATAATATGAATAAATGTGCAATTGATATTATTAGAAAAATTTTGTTTAATAGTAATGAAGATATTTTAGATAATTTATCTGAATTAAGCGATTTGGAGAGATATTTATTAGAAAAATTAGAATATTGTTTAAATTTAAAAGAATATTATGAACGAGATTTTATAGCAGCAGATTTATATGCAAATGATAGAAAATATTTAGCACAATTCAGCGATGAAGATATTATTAGATTTAAAAATTTTCAAAATTTTATTAGAATAAATTCATCACACAATGACAATAAATTAAAATAGGATGATAGTTATTAAATAAAGGTATATTTTTGGGTAGAATATAAGTAGGGAAGCTGATGGTAGTATTATAAATGTAATAAAGTTATTTGTTTCTGAAATATACAATAGAAAGTAAAAAAAATATACGGTTTCAAATGGATAAAAATATAAGATTGACATATTATCAAGTTATGATTTTTATTAAAGAAATTGGTAAATTAAAAAAAGAAAATAAAAATTTTTTTGATGAAATAAGTCATAATTTTGAAATATATGTTTTAAACAGAACTAAGGAACTTGTGTTAAAATATCCGGATTTTATAATGGATTTAAAGGGAAGATTAAAATTGTATACTATTTCTAATGGTATGTATAGATATTTGATTAATTTAACAAAAATTGATCCTTTGGATAAAAAGAATTCTTCTTATATAAAAGAAATTAAAGAAGAAGAAGAAGCAAAATTTAATGAGTATAAATCAAAATTACATAGATAATTGCGATAGTTTGTAGGGTAAAATGGATATAAAAGTTAATTATTATAAATGTGATAATGATATGGCTTGGTTAGCTGCACAAGTTTTTTCTGATGAACATTTTGGAGATGCTCTTACTAATGATGAATTAAATAAAAGAATTAAATTAGAAGAAGAGTATAAAGATGAAATTGGATTAGTAAAAGAACTTGTAAAAAATAATCCTAACTTTGAAAATTTGTCTTATGAAAATAAGATTAATTTTGTTGCTAATATGATTGTTGGATTACATAATAAAAGAGAAGAAAATAAAAGGAAACAAAGATAATAAATACTGTAAAAAAATAGTAAAATGGATTAATTTTATCCTTTTATTATTTTTTTTATGTTAAAATTAGAATAGTGGAGGTAGAATTATGAAATGTGTATCTTTAGTAGATAAAAGAAAATTTGAAATAATAGAAATGGAAGAACCCAAAGTAGATAATACTAATGTGGTAATTGAAGTGAAAAAATCTGGTATATGTGGTTCTGACATTCACTATTGGGAAGCTGGTGAACCAAAAGGATTAGTTTTAGGACATGAATATTCTGGTGTAGTAATAGATTCGGGAAATAGAGAAGATTTAAAAATAGGAGATAGAGTAACAGCACTTCCTATTTCTCCTTGTGGGAAATGTCTATCATGTCTTACAGGTAATCCACAATATTGTAGAGAGACTTGGACTTATGCAACAGGATTATCTTTAACTAATCCGGGTGCATTGGCTCCTAAAATGAAAATAAGACCTGATATGGTATTAAAATTACCTGATAATGTATCATTTGAAGAAGGTGCTATGGTAGAACCTGTGGCAGTAGGTTTACATGCAGTTCATTTAGCAGATATAAAAGTAGGGGAAAAAGTTTTAGTAATAGGAGCAGGAATTATTGGACTAGTATCTGCAATGTTTGCTAAAAAGGAAGGTGCTAGTTTTGTAGCAATTAGTGAAACTAATATGGAACGTGCAAAAAAAGCGATTGACTTAGAAGTGGCTGATAAATATTATGATGCTACTAATCCAGAACTTATTAAAGAAATAATGACTGATACTGAAGGTGGATTTGATACAGTAATTGAATGTTGTGGTAATTCTGCTGCTGTAACTAGTGCTCTTATGATGACAAGACCTGGTGGACAAATAGTATTAGTAGGAGTATCTCTTGGACCAATTACAATTCCAACAGTAGTAGGAGTTATGAATGAACTTACTATAAAAGGAGCAATTGCTTATACTAAAGAAGAGTTTAAAACATGTATTGATTTGATTTCTAATAAACAAATAGATGTAATGAAGTTTGTTGATGATATTGTATCATTTGAAGAGGTTCAAAAATCTTATGAAAGATTAACTAGTGGAAAAGATTCTGCAGTTAAAATATTAGTAGATCCAAATAAATAAAACGCTTTGGCGTTTTTTTAATGTTGATTTTATTTAGGAATTAATTTATAATACATATGTAATTATTTAAAGAAAGGATGTTATCATGATTACTAAAGATAAGTTAAAAGAATATTCGGAAAAATTAATGTTTAGACTAGAAGAAGAACAATACGATACTTTATTAAAAGAATTTGATATTATATTAGAACAAATGAAATTAATTGAAGATATAAAAGAGATAGAGGATATTGAACCAATGACATTTCCTTTTGAACTAGATAATGTAAGGCCAAGAGAAGATGAAAAAATAGAAACAATTGATACAGCAATGGCATTATCTAATGCAAAAGAAAAAATAGGAACAGAAGTTAAAGTACCTAAGGTGGTGGAATAATGAGCTATTTAGATTTAAGTATTGAAGAGATGCATGAAGCGATAATAAATGGAAAGATTACTCCTGAAGAATTAGTAAAAGAATCCTTACAAAGGGCAAAAGAGTATCAAGAAAAATATAATTCTTTTGTAACAATTACAGAAAAAGAAGCAATAGACGAAGTTACTAAAATAAAGAAAAATGATAGTTATTTATATGGGATTCCTTGCGCAATTAAAGATAATTTATCTACTAAAGGTATTTTAACAACATCATCATCTAATATATTAAAAGATTATGTTCCTTGTTTTGATGCTACAGTTGTTAGTAAACTAAAAGAAAGTGGCAGTGTTTCTATTGGTAAAACAGTATTAGATGAACTTGCTATGGGTGGAACAGGTACAACAGGACATACTGGAGTAGTAAGAAATCCATGGAATAAAGAAAGATTAATAGGAGGATCTTCTGCTGGTTCTTGTGCTGCAGTAGCATCAGGAATAGTTCCTTTTGCAATTGGTAGTGATACCGGAGACTCGATTAGAAAACCTGCAATATATGGTGGAATAGTAGGATTTAAACCCACATATGGAAGAATATCTAGATATGGATTATTTCCTTTTGCGTGTTCATTAGATCATGTTGGATGTTTTGCTAGAAATGTAAAAGATATTGCTTATGTAGTGGATGCTATTAAAGGACATGATGACAAAGACATGACATCTTTAGAAAATGATAATGTTAAATATAGTGATTTATTAGATGGAAATGTAAAAGGAAAGAAAGTGTTTTACATAAAAGAAATAATGGATATTAATAATTATGAAGGTGAAACAGATAAAGAACTAGAAGAAGTATTTAAAAACTTTGATACTGTATTAGAAAAATGTAGAGAATTAGGTATGGAAGTATGCGAAGAATCTATTGATATAAGATTATTGAAAGCTATATTTTCTACTTATATGACTATTTCTTGTGCAGAAGCAACTTCTAATAACTCTAATTTAACAGGAATTCAATTTGGACCAAGAGGAGAAGGAAAAAATATTGAAGAGATAATGTTTGACGCTAGAACTAAAGGATTTTCAGAATTAATTAAACGTCGTTTTGTTTTAGGAAGTTATGTATTACAAAAAGAAAATCAAGAAAAACTATTTTTAAATGCAGGAAGAATTAGAAGATTAATTGTAGATAAGTTTAATGAATTATTTGAAAAATATGATGCATTTATTTTGCCTGGTTCATCTAGTATAGCCCCTAAATTTCAAAGTGAAAATATAGATAAATTATCTAATCGTTATTTACTATTAGAAAACCATATGGCAATTGGAAACTTTGGGGGAATGCCTAGTATTACAATCCCATCAGGAAAAATAGATAATATGCCTATCGGTATATGTATAACAGGTAGAGCAAAAGATGATTTAAATGTATTAAATATTGCTTATGCACTAGAAAATGTGTTAGGTCAAAAAGGACAAATAGCAGGAAAGGAGAATAAATAATGGAATATGATATAACAATTGGTTTAGAAGTACATTGTGAATTAAAATCAACATCTAAAGTTTTTTCTCCAAGTCCTAATGCTTATTCAGAAAAACCTAATACAAATATATCAGTAATTGATTTGGGATTTCCTGGAATTCTTCCTGTAGTAAACAAAGAATCGATAAAAAAGGCTTTAACAGTAGCAACTGCTTTAAACTGTGAAACGCCTGAATATATGATATTTGATCGAAAGAATTATTATTATCCTGATTTACCAAAGGGATATCAAATAACACAGATGCATTATCCAGTAGGAACAAATGGGTATTTAGATATATATGTAGAAGATAAAGTTAAAAGGATATATATTCATGACACGCATTTAGAAGAAGATACAGCAAGTTTAGATCATTATGACAAATATTCACTAATCGATTACAATAGATGTGGTGTACCTCTTCTTGAAACGGTAACAGAACCATGTATGCATAGTATTGATGAAGCTTTAGCATTTCTTGAATCATTGAAGAGGCTATTTTTATACACTGATGTAAGTGATGTTAAAGTGGAATTAGGACAATTAAGATGTGATATAAATGTTTCTCTTGCTCCAAAAGGTTCAAATGAACTTGGTGTTAAAGTTGAAATGAAAAATATAATTAGTTATAATGTAAAAATGGCTTTAGAAAGTGAAATTAAAAGACAAATTCAAGAACTTAATAATAATAGGGCTATAGTAAAAGAGACGAGAAGATATGATGAAGCTACAATGCAAACTTATAGAATGAGAAGTAAAGAAGAAGCTATTGATTATAAATATTTCATAGAACCTAACATACCTCCGATTAAATTGACAAACGAATTAAAAAAAGAAGTAAAAGAATCTTTACCAGAACTTGCTTTTTCTAAAATTACTAGATATATAAATGAATATGGACTTTCTTTAGTAGATGCTAAGACAATAGCAAAAGATAAAGATATAGCAAATTATTATGAAAAAATAGTAACTAGTGGAAAAGATCCTAAAATGGTGTCTAATTGGGTTACTACAAGAGTTTTAGGACGTCTTTCTAAGGATGAAATAACAATTTCCGAATTTAATTTTACAGAAGATAAGATGATAGAGTTGTTAGATTTTATAGAAAGTGGGAAAATATCTACTAAACAAGCTAAAGATATATTTTATAAATGTATAGAAGAAAATAAAACTCCTAAAAAAGTTGTTAAAGAAAGTGGTATGGAACAAATAACTAATGAAGAAGAAATTAGAAAAATAGTATTAGAAGTGTTAGAAGAAAATAGTGATGTAGCCAAAGATTATAATCCTGAAAAAGGAAGAATGTTAGATTTCTTTATCGGTCAAACAATGAAAAAATCAAGAGGTAAAGCAAATCCTGGAGTAGCTACTAAAGTACTTAAAGAAGAATTATTAAAATATGCAAACAGATGATTTATATTTTTTATAAATCATTTTTTATAAACAAATAACTAAAAAAATGGAAAAATTTTCCAATTTATGATACAATGTTTTTGACGGAAGATGTCTATGACTAATTACAGTATCACTATACTAACTGTATAATTTTTCTCACCGGCTTCTTTCCGTTTGGAATACTTAAGTAACCCTTAAGTATTTTCATTTTGTTAATGACAGAAATTAAAATATATTGTATAATATTTATACAAGGGTGGTGTTTTTATGAAAGTTATTTTTTTGAAAGATTTAAGGGGACAAGGTAAAAAAAATGATATAAAAGAAGTATCTGACGGATATGCAACAAACTTTTTAATAAAGAATGGCTATGCAGTTAAATATACAAAAACTAGTGTTAATATATTAGATGAACAAATAAAAGAAAGAGAATTAAAGGAAAAAGAAGATATAAAAATTGCTAGTGAAATAAAAGATAAAATTGAAAAAGAAACTATTAAATTTAATGTTAAAGTAGGTAAAGATTCTAAAGTATTTGGCTCTATTTCTACTAAACAAATAGCCGAAGAGTTAAAAAAGATTGGATACAATATAGATAAGAAGAATATCAAGATTGATATACCTTTAACTTCCCTTGGTACTCATATTGTAAAAATTAATTTGCACAAGAAAGTAGATGCTAATTTAAAAGTAGTACTTATAGAAAAGTAGGTGAATTATGAATCAAGGATTGCCTAATAATATAGAAGCCGAAAAAGCTTTATTAGGTTCTGTTTTTTGGTCTTATGGAGCACTTCAAAAAGCTTGTGAAGAAGTAGATAAAGAGATGTTTTATCTTGATAGTAACAGTAAAATATTTGAAGTAATATTAGAATTATATAAAGAAAAAAAACCAGTAGATATAAATACTTTAACAACAGAACTTGTTAATAAAAAACTTATAAATACTATTGGTGGTGTAGAATATTTGAATGAAATTACTGATAGTGTTGCAACTGGAGCAAATATAGAATATTATATAAATACAGTAGTGGAAAAGTTTACATTAAGAAGGATGATTGAAGTTGCTACTAATATAGTTAAAGTGGCAAATGATCCAGAAACTGATGTTTCTTCGGCAGTAGAACAAGCCGAGAAAAGTATTTTGAATGTAGGAAAATTTCGTAGAACAACGGAATTTAGAAGAGTACAAGATGTTCTTACTAAGGCACAAGAAGACTTAGAAACTCTTGCTAAAAACAAAGGTAGAATTACGGGGCTTACGACAGGACTTATAGACTTAGATAATTTAACTGAAGGATTAAAACCTACTCAATTAGTTATAATTGCAGCGCGTCCTGCCGTTGGTAAAACTGCTTTTGCCTTAAATATAACTTGTGCTGCTGCTAAAGCTACTAAAAAAAATATTGCTGTATTTTCATTGGAAATGCCAGCGGAACAATTAATAATGAGAATGATTAGTTCTTTAGGACAAATAGATAATAAAAAGTTACAAACAGGAAGAATGGAAAATGAAGATTGGCGTAGAGTAAATGAAGCAATAAGTCAACTTGCAGATACTAATATTTATTTTCATGATGCTGGTGGAATTACAGCTAGTGAAATTAAAGCAAAATGTCGTAGATTATCTACTCAAGGAGAAGGATTAGGTTTAGTTATAATTGACTATCTACAGTTAATTGACTCATCAAATAAATATTCTGGATCAAGACAACAAGAAGTATCAGAAATATCAAGAGCACTTAAAACAATGGCTTTGGAATTAGAAGTCCCTGTCATAGCATTATCTCAACTTTCTCGTAGCGTTGAAAAAAGAGAAGATAAAAAACCAGTACTTAGTGACTTAAGAGAATCTGGTTCAATAGAACAGGATGCCGATATAGTAGCAGCTCTTCATGCACCTGATGTACAAATACCTGAAGGGGATGATGTTCCAGTTCCAATTCAATTAATTATACTAAAACATCGTAATGGACCAATAGCTACTATTGATATGTTATTTAAAAAGAAAACATCGACATTTTTGTCGATAAAAAAAGAAGGTGGTACTAGTGGAAAATAATACTAAATGGAGTATATCTTCTATTTGTTTAGTTATTTTTATTTCATTATCTGTGTTTTTGTTAGGTTTCAATAAATCTGATAATCGAGTACCTATGGAAGCATATACTGTTTATCTTGAAGGAGAAAAAATTGGTGTAATTTCTTCAAAAGAAGATTTTGAAAACTATATTAATACCAAAGAACAACAATTAAAAGAAAAATATGAAGTAGATACAATTTATTCTCCGAAAGGTGTAGAAATAAAAAAGACAACAACATATAAAGATGAAATTAAAACAAATGATTATATATATAATAAGATAATCGAGACTAAAAAATTTACAATTAAAGGCGTAGTAGTAACAATTACTAGTAGTGAAGGTGAAGAAACAACGACACAAACTATTAATGTTATTAGTAAAGAAATTTTTGATGAAGCACTTAATAATACAATAAAAGCATTTGTAAATGTTGAACAATATAATGAATATTTAAATGGAACACAATCAGAAATAGAAACAACTGGTAGAATAATAGAAAATGTTGATTTACAAGATGAGGTTACATATAAAGATGATTTAATTTCTGTTGATGAATATATTTTTACTGATGTAGATGAACTTGCTAAATATCTATTATATGGAACTCTTGAGGAACAAACTACTTATGTTGTACAAGCAGGAGATACTATTGAAGAAGTAGCTAGTGCGAATAAGTTGAATGTGCAAGAATTTTTAATTGCTAATCCAGCTTTTACTAGTGCAAACAATTTATTATATGAATCACAAGAAGTAGTAGTTGGATTAATTGATCCAATTATTAATGTTGTAGTTGAATATCATGCTGTTGAAGAAGAAGAAAAAGCATTTGAGACAGAAATACAGTATGATGATACTCAGTATAAAGGATATGAAAAAGTTTTACGAGAAGGAGAAAATGGATTATATCAAGTTGTCAGAAAATATCAATATGTGAATGGACAATTGCAAGATGCGGTTGTTGTTAGCTCAACTGAATTAAAACCATCTGTAAATAAAGTTGTAGTAAAAGGAGATAAATATGTTCCTGAAGTAGCTGATTTATCTTATTGGGCATGGCCTACAGCAAGACCTTATACAATTACTACATATTATGAATGGAGATGGGGAGCTTTCCATGATGCGTTAGATATTTATGTAGGATACAATAGTCCAATATACGCTGCCAATAATGGTACTGTATATAAAATTGGCTTAGGATGTACTCCTGGATATTTGTCATGTAATGGTAGACAAGGAAATTATGTTTTAATAAATCATAATGCCGGAGGATATTATACAATTTACATGCACATGAACGAGATATGGGTACATGAAGGAGATACTGTTGCCAGAGGACAACAAATAGGAACTATGGGTAACACGGGTAATGTTTCTCCAGTTCCAAGTTCTTACAGTCCTTATGCTGGAACACATTTACACTTTGGGGTTAGAGTAGGTTCGCCATATGGCGCAACAATAAATCCGTTTAATTTATACTAATGAAAGTAATAATATTATCAAGTGGTAGTAAAGGTAATACCACTTATGTTGAAACTGAAACAACTAGGATCTTAATTGATATTGGCAATAGTTGTAAATATGTAAAAGAAAGGTTAAAGGAGTTAAATGTTGACCCTAAAAGTATTGATGGAATTTTAATTACTCATACTCATAAAGACCATATTAAAGGATTAGAAGTTTTTACTAAACAATACGGAACAAAAGTGTATTGTACAGATAAAATGTTTAAATATATTGATTATATAAATAATTATGAATTTATTATAAATGATGAATTTGAAGTGGGAAATATTACAATTAAAGTTATAAAAACATCACATGATACAGAAGATTCAAATGGTTATATATTATCTTCTGATGGGCACTCTTTAGTGTATATTACTGATACAGGATATATTAATCAAAAATATTTTGAATGTTTAACTAACCACAATGTATATATATTAGAGAGTAACCATGATATAGAAATGTTAAATAATGGTCCATATCCTTATGAACTTAGAAAAAGAATATATGGGGATAAGGGTCATCTTTCTAATGTAGATTGTTCTAAATACTTAACTAGTTTTATAGGAGATAAAACTAGTTGTGTCGTACTTGCCCATTTAAGTGAAGAAAATAACAATCCTGATATAGCGTATCAAACTTTAATTGATAAGTTGAACTCTTCAAACAAGCATGTAGATAATATTATAATTGCTAAACAAAATGAGGTAACGGAGTTTGTGGAAGTATGATAAAAATAATATGTGTAGGAAAAGTCAAAGAAAAATATTTAAAAGATGGTATTAATGATTATTTAAAGAGACTTACAAAATATCATAAAATAGAAATAATAGAAATAAATGATTCTAATATGGAAGACGAAGCGAAAGAGATAATCAGACATATTAATTCTAAGGATTATGTAATAACTTTAGAAATAGAAGGAAATATGGTTAGTTCAAAAGAACTATCTAATCTAATTGACAAGATATTTATAACGAATTCTAGTATTGATTTTATAATTGGAGGTTCAGAAGGACTTTCTAATTCTGTAAAAAATATTAGTAACTATAAATTATCTTTTTCTAAATTAACTTTTCCTCATCAACTTTTTAGATTTCTTTTATTAGAACAAATCTATCGCACTTTCAAAATTTTGAATAATGAATCATATCATAAATAATGTTGTAAAATAAAATTAATCTATGAAATATAATTATGTATTATAATTAAAAGGACTATATTATTTAAAATTAATGAATTATAGTTCTTTTTAATATTAAAATCAGTATAATTTTATTAATATTTTAATTATACTTACTATATATTTCAAATAAAGTATATATTTTATAAAAATAAAAGTAAAAAAAGTTCAAAAAAAGTTGACTACTTCGAAGAATTTTGGTATATTAATAACCGTGTCGAGCGAGATGAACAATAACTTAATGAAAAATAACGAAAAAAGTAGAAAAAAGTTCAAAAAAGTGTTGACACAACAAATAATAAATGATATATTAATTATGCACTTGAAAAAAGTGCAAAGAAAATGTTCTTTGAAAACTGAGCAAAATGTCAATTTTTGATAGCTAGGATAAAAAAGTAAAACTTAATAAAAAATAAATTTTTTTGGAGAGTTTGATCCTGGCTCAGGATGAACGCTGGCGGCATGCCTAAGACATGCAAGTCGAACGAGATGGCCCGAAGAAGATGGAGTGCTTGCACAAAGTTGGAAACGGATTACCATCTAGTGGCAGACGGGTGAGTAACACGTGGGTGACCTACCTTCAAGTTGGGGATAACATTTGGAAACGAATGCTAATACCGAATAAGATATAGTTGTCGAGACTATATAGAAAGGAGCCTTTAAAGCTTCGCTTAAAGATGGGCCTGCGGCGTATTAACTAGTTGGTGAGGTAATGGCTCACCAAGGTGACGATGCGTAGCCGAACTGAGAGGTTGGACGGCCACATTGGGACTGAGACACGGCCCAAACTCCTACGGGAGACAGCAGTTAGGAATATTCGTCAATGGGGGGAACCCTGAACGAGCAATGCCGCGTGAGTGAAGAAGGTCCTATGGATTGTAAAACTCTGTTGTATGTGAAGAACGGCTATATTAGGAAATGAATATAGAGTGACGGTAGCATACCAGAAAGCCCCGGCTAACTACGTGCCAGCAGCCGCGGTAATACGTAGGGGGCGAGCGTTATCCGGATTTATTGGGCGTAAAGCGTGTGTAGGCGGTTTATTAAGTCTAAGATTAAAGCCCGAGGCTTAACCTCGGTTCGTTTTAGAAACTGGTAGACTTGAGTGTGGTAGAGGCAAGTGGAATTTCTAGTGTAGCGGTTAAATGCGTAGATATTAGAAGGAACACCAGTGGCGAAGGCGGCTTGCTGGGCCATTACTGACGCTGAGGCACGAAAGCGTGGGGAGCAAATAGGATTAGATACCCTAGTAGTCCACGCCGTAAACGATGAGTACTAAGTGTTGGGGTTTCCCAGTGCTGAAGTTAACACATTAAGTACTCCGCCTGAGTAGTACGGTCGCAAGGCTGAAACTCAAAGGAATTGACGGGCA